>JAGQPV010000119.1 GCA_020426545.1 Planctomycetaceae bacterium | reverse complement strand
TGCCATTGCCGATTCCGGCTGGGAGAAGTGCTGAGCAGCGGGTAGGGGACTGTACTGTGATCTATAATCGACCAGAGTGACTGCTCAGGTCGCTGTCCTGCCCTGCTGTCCGGCTCGGCCATATGAACATTGACTGTACATTCTGGAGCTTCGCCTCCTCTCATGGCATACTGGATGGCCTTACCGTATTCCCGGCTGATCTGAGGAGTGGTCCGCGGATGCGGGGTGACGGGTGAGAAGCGCAGCACAAGCCGGCGAACTCCTCAGAAACTCCCTCTGAACCTTCTATTTACGTTCCACGGGGAGCCGGCTGAGGGATCGATTTTTTCGGGAAGTAGCTTCTTCCCGGGCGGAATGGAAGCGGGCCTCAGCCTGCGCGACACCGGGGATCAGCAGCGCTCGCCTGCAGTGCGGAACCTGGGCGGACAACTGCCTGAAACAGGCCATGTCGCGGTCCCGTCGGCCGCCCGGAGAAGTCGCTCTGGCCGGCTGGGGGGCTAACCGTCGGGAGTGGCCGCTGGGGCAGATTCCCCGGCGGGCGGGGGCATGGTGCGGGTGCTGAGCAGCCCGATCGTCGCCCAGCACGTGCCCCAGTATCCCGCGGTTTCCACGGGCAGACCCCTGGCCTGCCGTTTGGTGCCCGGAACCTGCCAGCTGCCATCGTCCTGCTGCGTATTCAACAGAAACTGCACTCCCTGCCGGATGCTGTCGTGCTCCACGGGAACATCCGCGAACCGCAGAGCATACAGCGCCATGCCCGTGGCGAGGGCATCCGCCTCGTCCTTCACCAGCCAGCCCCAGCCACCACCGGGACGCTGCAGAGCGGTGAGGCGGTCGATCAACTGCTGCCGGTCGCCGGGTGCCGCGGACTGCACCGCCAGCAGCAGCCGGACGACATACCACTCGGTACTGGCTGCCTCGCGGTACGGGCCAGCGCCGGCCAGGGCCCGCTTCCTCGCCTCCGCTGTTTCGGCCGTATTGCCCGCGGTGCCCAGCGCCAGTGCGTTCCACAGGGAAGAGACCAGTGCGGTTTCCTCCGGGGGCCGCTTCTGCCGCGGGAGCTGTCCTTTGGCCGGCCAGGTTCCGCTGTCCTCCTGGGCTTCGAGCAGAAAGGCCAGCAGCTGCTGACGGGCCGCGGTGGAAGGATGATCCGGCTGGTTGCGGGCCGCCCACAGCACCTGAGCCACGCCTTCGAGGTTGCTGGCTCCCGCGGGCTCGGTCCGGCCTTCCTGCGGTTTGAGCAGAGCCTCGACCGACCACTGCTCCCACGTGGCCAGCTGCTTCCGGTCGACTTCGAATCCGTTCTCTGCAGCGGCTCTCATCGCCCACGTCATGAAGGAAACGCGGTGGCAGGAGACACAGGACCGCTGCTCGATCCATTCCACACCCCGGTCGCGAATCACCGGCAGGGCGCGAGTGATGGCAGCGGCCACAACGGGAGCCGGCGGAGCGGCCGCTGATGGTGGAACGGCGGGTTCGGCAGCAGTCACACAGCGGACAGCGGCCAGGCACAGCAGGAGGGCAGCAGGGGCGATGCGATTCATGACACCCGCCTCAGGGACTGGAAAGACCGTTCAACCGGAACAGACAGGCTGGCCCCATCGTACCAGAACCCGCGGCCAGCACGAGAGCTGAGTCAGGACAGAGCCCGCGAAAGCGGCGTGGCGGAACGGGCGTGCTGCCGCTGCGGTGGTTGCCGCTGCCAGTGACCGGGGACTACAATGACGTCTTCCGCAGCGCCAGTTCTGGCTGGTTTTCTGCGGATCTGGAAGACTGTCGGACCAGAAACAAGCCCCGAGGGGGAGTACAGCCCCTGGCGACTGTATTCTCTCTTCTTCGGACCAGCGGAAGGCACCTGTCTCTCATGTCACGAACCATGGTCATTCTCTGCCTGGCGGCTGCCCTGCCGGCACTGCTGCCGGGTGCTGCCCGCGGCGCGGAACAGAAAATCGGCTTTCGCCAGCTGAGCATCATCACACCGGGAGCCGTCCAGCAGGGCACGACCTCCGAGGTGAAGGTGCATTCCAACTTCACCCTGGACGGCACCCACACCGTGCTGTTCAACCGGCCCGGTCTGAGTATGAAGCTGCTGGAGACGAAGCCGATCGAGGCTCCCCGCCAGGGCCGCGGGCGGGTGGGAACCCCCTTCCGGTTTGAAGTCATCGCTCCGGCGGAACAGCCCCGGGGTGTGTACGAAGTGCGAATGGCCACGAAGACGGCTGTCTCCAGTGTGACGCATCTGCTGGTGACTGATGCCCCCGTGGTCGAAGAACAGAGCGGCGAGAACGGCACGCCGGAAACGGCTCAGCAGGTCAGTGTGCCCGTGTGCCTGGCCGGCAGGACCGAGCGTTCCGAAGATGTGGACTATGTGCGGTTCGCCGGGGTGACCGGGCAGGAACTGACCTGCGAAATCTTCGCCCAGCGGCTGACCGAAGCGATCCACAGCATGCAGTCGGGCAATAAAGTGTATCTGATGGATCCGCTGCTGACTTTAATGACAGCCGACGGGCGGATTATCGCGCAGAACGATAACAAAATTGGTGCCGATTCCCTGATTACCTGCACCCTGCCCGAGGATGGCGATTACCTGCTGGAAATTCGCGACACCCGTTATGCCGGCAACGTCAAGTACAGCTGGTGCGTGGAAATTACCGACCAGCCGCGGGTGGCTTCGGTGTTTCCCTTCGCGGTTCAGGCCGGTACCCAGACCACGGTGGCGGTGAATGGCCAGGCACTTGGCGGGACGGAAACAGCCGTCATTACTGCAGCGGATGACGCGACTACGGGCCTGACCGAATTCCCCATTGAAACAGCACGTGGCCTGGCCGGGCCGGCTTCCGTGCTGGTCAGCGAGCACCCGCAGGTGCTGTCCACGGGCGAGAATCTCTCGCCGGAAGCAGCGATGCCGGTGGAACTGCCGGCCGGAATCAACGGGCGGTTTGCCGAGTCTCAGCAGGCACATTACTTTTCCATTGCCTGCGAAAAAGGCCGGACCTACCGGTTCGAGGTGGTGGCCAGCCGGCTGAACCTGCCACTCGACGGGCTGCTGGAGGTGTATGATGCCGAAGGCAAACTGCTGACCGAAATGGACGATGGACTGCAGACCCGCGACCCCCGGCTGTACTTCAAAGCGCCCGCCGATGGAACGTATCTTCTCGCATTAAGAGACCTGCACGACCGGGGCGGAGAGGGTTTTCAGTACCACCTGCAGGCGGAACCCTCCGGGCCGGATTTCGAAGTGCATGGCGAATATTATTATGCACAGCTGGCCCCCGGCACCCGCATGATGTGGTTTGCCCGTATTGTACGGCTGAATGGCTATACCGGACCGGTGACCATCAGCGTAGAGAACCTGCCGGAAGGCGTGAGCTGTCAGCCGGTGACGATTCCCCCCGGACTGACACACTGCTCGCTCGTGCTGGAAGCGGCCGCCGGGGCACCGATCGGGGCGAGCCTGGCCCGCACCGTGGGCACGGCAACCATTGAGGATCCCGCGGGCGAAACCCGCACCATCAAACGGGAAGGCCGCGTGACCTGCGAACTGCAGACTCAGGGGGGCGGGCAGGTCCGCTGGCCGATCAGCACGCAGATTGTGGGTGTGACGGAACCGCTCGACCTTCTGGAAGTCACCGCCGAGCCGGCCGCCATCACATTGAAACCGGGCGAAAAACAGACGTTGAAAGTTCGCATTCGCCGGAACAAAGGCTTTACCGAGCCGGTGCTGCTCGACATGACCTTCACGTACTTCAGCGCGAAGCTGGGCGAACAGCTGCCGCCGGGGGTGACGGTCGCCAAAGAGAGCAAACTGCGGCTGGCCGGCAAGGTACTGGAAGGCACCATTGTGCTGGAGGCCGACGCGAAGAAGGCCACGCCGGTGGAGAACTGGCCGGTGGCGGCTCTGGTCCGCGTGCCGATTACGTTTTCCATCACGACGAATTATGCATCGAACCCGATCAGCCTGACCGTGCTGAAGGCCGAGTAGGCGCCTGGCCGATTCGGGCTGGCAGGAGGGCCGGGCCGGCCGGCTTCTGTCAGCACGGCCAGCCGGCCCGGAGCAGGCACGACGGATTTCTTATCATCACTCAGCACGGAATGGGTTACCGATTTATGAAGTTTTACGGGTCTTTCCGCCGGATTTGTGCAGCCCTGCTGTGTGTGATGACGTGGACCGCCGTCTGGACGGAGGCGGGCGCGGCGGAGCCGGAAAGCAGCGGGGAGAAGCAGCCCCGCGTCCTGCGGATTATCGCCTTCGGTGCTCATCCCGATGATGCGGAATTTCGCCTGAGCGGCTGCGCAGCCAAATGGGCGAAGCTGGGCCACAAGGTGAAGTTTGTTTCAGCCACGAATGGCGATATTGGCCACTGGCAGATGGCGGGCGGCCCGCTGGCCCGGCGGCGGACAGCCGAAGTGAAGGAAGCGGCGAAACGGCTGGGCATCGAGACGGAAGTGCTCGACATTCACGATGGCGAGCTGATGCCCACGCTGGAGAACCGCAAGACAATCGCCCGGCTGATTCGCGAGTGGCAGGCCGACCTGGTGTTCTCGCATCGCCCTTATGATTACCACCCCGATCATCGTAATCTGGGTCTGCTGGTGCGGGATGCGGCCTTCATGGTGCGGGTGCCGTTTTATGTCCCCGACACGCCCGAGGTGAAGCATAACCCGGTGTTTCTGTACTTCCCCGATGGATTCACCCGCCCGTATCCGTTTCAGGCTGATATTGCCGTTTCAATCGATGATGTATTCGACACGAAACTGCACGCAATCGATGCCCTGGAATCGCAGGTGTATGAAGGCGGAGCACTGGGATCGCCGCAGACGCTGATCGACCGCAGTGCCGATAACCCCGAGGCCCGCAAGCTGTACCTGCGGAAGGCGTGGCAGGGACGGGACGGCCGCACGGCGGAACGGTTCCGTTCGACGCTGACCGAGTGGTACGGCAAGGAAGGCGGGGCAGCGGTAAAGTACGCCGAAGCCTTCGAAATCTGCGAGTACGGCCGCAAGCCGAACAACAGAGAGCTGCGGGAGCTGTTCCCGTTCTTTGAGGAGGCAGCAGACGAGTGACCAGGAAGTGACCACGGATCGACCGGCCTGCCCATCCCACTGTCGCGGCGATGGGCCTGGCACGCGTGCCGAGGCCAGAGGTCAGGATTCAGGGAAGAGAAGACTCCCGGATTCACGTCGCTGAGGCCATTGGTGGGCCAGCCACCCGTGGCACCCTGGAACGGCCTGTCGCAGGTGGTTGATCGCTGAGACCCTCCCTCAGTCCCTCCCTGCCAGGGAGGGAAGTGAAGCAGAGCAGGCCCCTCCCACCTTCGCGGCGATGGGCCTGGCACGTGTGACAGGGCCAGTGGTCAGAAGTCAGGGACGGAGGACGACGATCATCCCCGGTGCGGGGCGGGATGTCAGATGGGGCTGCAGTCGCCGTTGGGGAACCGCCGGAGGCCGGGGCCCATGTTATCGGGCGGGATGGCGAAGACCTGCATCTTCAGCGGGTTGCCCTGGACGGTCCCGGTGATGCACAGCGAGGAATCGCGGGGAGCTTCGGGTTCCAGTTCGTCCTCGTCTTCCTCATCGGCCAGAGCGGAACCGGGCCAGGCACTCCAGCGGATGCCGAGGACTTCATCGAACAGACGCAACGCACCGGCGACATCGAAATGGAAGCTGATTTCCCGCTGGACACCGTCATCGCGGCCGCCAACGTCTTCCACCTGTCCGAGAAACATATCGATCTGCCATCCGGATTCCGTCAGCTGACAGTGGTAGCCCACGCGGGCCACATCGGCGACGGGATCGAACAGATCGGCAGCCAGATCGATCAGCTGCTGCAGCCACCGGGGCCGCATGTCGCGGGCTTCACGGTTGGCGCGGCGAATTTCGACCTGCCGGATCAGATGCATCACGGGGAGATGCGAGTGGGGCACCAAAGTTTCTCCTGCCGGGTTTCGAGCCCTTAAGCGGGCCAGAGTGCGGGATTGTCATCCCGCATGAGTCGGTGCAGCCGCAGGCGCAGTCCATTGGTCTCTGGCTGGCCAGCCGCGACTCCTGATGACAGGAGTGAACGCGACTCTCCTGCCCGGCTTTCCAGGGCATTTCCGTGCGGGTTGCCAGGCAGTCAGATCGACACGGGATCGGAAACGAATCGTGTGGCTGCCTGAAGTGTACGACCCGAACGGTGAGTCAGGACAAACATTTCGTCTGCGGATGCGAATTCCAGAGCTGTGTCCACAGGCTGCAGGCAGTTCAACCGGGCGAATGGCCAGTTTCGGCTCATCTGGAACAACTGTTCCTGCCCGGCGGCCTGCAGGTGGTCCACAACTCGTGCTGTGCCCTGTCTATCGGGAATTCAGGGGGGGCGGTCTCAGTCCGATCACCCGTGAAGAAGGCTCCGCGCGCGAACTGGTTGCGGTCGGTGCAGACGTAGGGGCCGCACCGGCCCCCCCACATCCGATTCAAGTTCTGTCCGGCTTCCCTCAGGGAGCGGGTGCGGGTGCCTGTGTCAGCCGGACAGCCTTTACGGAATGAGCGGATCAGGCCGATGGCAGGCGTGCGGCTTGCATCACAGACGTGCCCTGCTGAAGATGCACCGAAGTTCGGCCGGTGGCAGGCTGCCTGAAGTAGACACCACTGCTCTGCCGGACTCCGTTCCCGGGATTTCCACGCACCGCCGGCAGCATCTGCTGCTGTCTTATTTTCGATCAGGCCGGAAAGACAGGCCCATGACCGACAGCGCCCGCCCCTCGGACGCAGAGCTTCCGCATGATTCCGCCAGCAGAAATTCCCCCGCCCTGCCCGCGGGCGTGGAGCCCGACGGAATCGTGCCCGACGACGTGATTCCACATCACAATCTGCCGCCACTCCGCTGGCGTGATCTGCCGGAACCGGTTTCCTGGAAGAAAATGATTGGCCCCAGCATCATGCTGGCGGGGCTGTCGCTGGGCTCCGGCGAGTTTATTCTGTGGCCGCACATTGTCTACAAATCCGGCTTTGTGTTTTTCTGGGCCTGCCTGATCGGCGTGGTGACCCAGTTCTTTCTCAATATGGAGATTGAACGGTGGACACTGGCCACTGGCGAAAGCGCCACCACCGGGTTCTGCCGGCTCAGCCGCAACTGGGCCTGGGTGATGCTGATCTTCAACATCGTGCCCTGGGCCTGGCCGGGGTGGGCCACTGGGGCGGCACAGATTCTCAGCTGGCTGATGTTCGGCCCGGTCGTCACCACGCTGGAAAACGGAGATGTGACGTATGGCGCCCATGCCGTGCCATGGCTGGGGATTGGCGGGCTGCTGCTGGTGGGCATCGTGCTGACGACGGGGCCGGTGGTGTATAACACGGTCGAGCGGATTCAGACGATTCTTGTCGGCCTGATTGTGGCGCTGATTGCCGTGCTGGCCGTGATTGTGGTGCGGGCGGATTCCGTGCTGGCCCTGGCTGGCGGTGCCACGGGAATCGGCCGGATGCCCGATCTGGCGGGCACCGATCTGACGTACCTCTCTCTGCTGGGTGCGCTGGCCTTCGCCGGTGCGGGCGGGTCCGTCAACCTGGGCCAGAGCAACTTCATCAAAGACAAAGGCTACGGCATGGGCCGGTACATCGGGCGGATTACCAGTCCGCTGACCGGTCAGGAGGAAGCCGTGTCGGAAGTCGGTTATCACTTCCCGCACACGCCGGAGAACGCGGCCCGCTGGCGGGGCTGGTGGCGGGCGGCGAATATCGAGCACTTCCTGAGTTTCTTCCTGACCTGCGTGGTGTGCCTGTGCCTGATGTCGCTGATTTCCTTTTCGCTGTTCCGCACGTCGAACGGCTTTGCCGACCCGGCCGGCACATTGAACGAGGGAATGGAGCAGTTTGGTTCCGGCATGAATTTTGTGTGGGGCCAGGCCACCGTCCTCGGCACCTTTACCGGGGGCAGCGTGCTGAAACTGATGTTCCTCGTTACCGGTGTGGCCATCCTGCTGACCACCGAACTGGGGATCCTGGATGCCACGGCCCGCATCTCGGCGGATCTGATTAAAGTCAACTGGCTGCGGGACAATGCGAACTGGACGCTGGGCCGGCTGTACTTTTTCTTCCTGTGGGGCGAGATTCTGCTGGGTTCCGCCATTCTGCTGGTGGGGGTGTTCAATCCGACGTTCACCGAACCGCAGTTTCTGCTGGTGACTTCCGCCGCGATGAACGGCGGGGTGATGTTCATCTACTCGCTGATTCTGCTGTATATGAACTCGAAGACGCTCACGCGGAGTCTGTCGCTCAGCCCGGTGCGGTTTCTGGCGATTTTCTGGTCGGCGGCGTTCTTTGGTTATTTCACGCTGCAGGCGCTGCGGCTGCGGATTCTCCCGTGGCTGATGGGTGACGGCGGCTGAGGGAATGAAGAACGGAAGACCCCTCACCCCAACCCCTCTTCCGCCGGGAGAGGGGCTTTAAGAGAAGACCTCGCCTTCCGGGCTGGATCACCAGGGGTGGCATGCCCCACGCTTGCGTGGGCATGCTCTTTCGGCCTTCATTGACGGCACTGATGCCCGCATGCCCATCCCGCTGCGCGCCTGTGGGCCTGGCACACGCAAAAGACACGAAGAACATGGAAGGTGTGGGATTCGTCAGGCAGCAGCCTGACCTGCAGCAGAAGAAGCCCCTTCACCCCGTGAAGTGGTCGGTGGTCGGGATTCAGGGGTCAGGGAAGTGAAGACACGGGTGGGCCAGTCACCCGGGGCATGTGCTTCCGGCAGAGGACCCGGGAATTACCTCGACTGCAGTGCCTGGAACCGTTCGGTGGCGGCCTGCCAGCCGGCGGCATCGCCGGGTTCCACGGTTTCCAGTTCGCAGGAAGCGCGGACCACATCGCGAATTTCGGAGAGGCTGGCGACCTCGCCCGCGGTGCGGGCCTGCACCAGCATATTGTTCAGTGCAGCGGCTTCCACCGGGCCGGCAATCACCGGGCGGCCGCAGGCACTGGCGGTGAACTGGTTCAGCAGGTGGTTGCGGCACCCGCCACCCACGATGTGCACTACTTCAATGGGTGTCCCGGTCAGCTCTTCCAGCCAGCCGAGCACCTGCCGGTACTTGAGGGCCAGGCTTTCCAGGGCACAGCGGATGAGCTGCGCTTCGCTTTCGGGTTCCGGCTGGCCGGTCTCGCGGCAGAAGGCCATGATGGCATCCGGCATGTCGGCCGGGTTGAGGAACCGGGGATCGTCGGGGTCGATCAGCGAGCGGAACGGTTGGGCCTCGGCAGCCAGGCGGGTGAGTTCGGCGTAATCGAACGAGCTGCCCCGTCGCTCGAACGACAGCCGGCACTGCTGCACCAGCCACAGTCCCATGATGTTTTTCAGCAGCCGATACGTGCCGTCGATGCCGCCTTCACTGGTCACGTTGAGTTCCAGCGCCCGGTCAGACAGATTGGCGGCGGGCACTTCCACGCCCATCAGCGACCATGTTCCCGAGCTGAGATAGGCCCACGAGGCGGAGCCGGTGTGCCTCGTCGGCACGGCGGCCACGGCGGAAGCCGTGTCGTGCGTGGCCGGGGCGACGATGGGGATCTGGCTGATGCCCAGCTGCGCGGCGACCTCTGGCCGCAGTTCCCCCAGGCGGGTGCCCGGTGCCACCACTTCGCCCAGCATGTGCCGGGGGATCTCGAGCTGGTCGAGCAGTGAACCCGCCCAGGCGCGGGCGACGGGGTCATAACACTGCGTAGTGGTGGCGTTGGTGAACTCGACGACCTCGGAACCGCACAGCGCCCAGTGGAAGAAGTCGGGCATCAGCAGCATGCGCCGCGCCGCCGACAGGGCCGGGGAGCCGGCTTCCTGCATCGCCAGCAGCTGGTACAGCGTGTTGAGCTCCATGAACTGCAGGCCGGTTTCGGCGAAGATCGTCTCGCGCGGCACGCGGGCGAACGCGCGCTGCAGCGCGCCAGCATGCCGGCTGTTCGCGGATCGCGGTAATGCACGGGAGAAGACAGCAGCTGCCCGGCGGGGGAGAGCAGGGCGAAATCCACGCCCCAGGTATCCACCCCGGCGGACAGCGGCCGGGTAGCGGAAGCCTGCACGGCCCGACCGAGGCCGGTCTGAATTTCCCGCCACAGTTCGAGCATGTTCCAGTGCAGCTGCCCGCCCAGGGAGACCGGCTGGTTGGCAAACCGGTGCTGCTCAGCCAGGCTGACCTTCTGCCCGTCGAAACTGCCGTTGATGACCCGCCCGCTTTCGGCTCCCAGGTCGATGGCAATCCACGTCTGCTGCGGCATCCGGTCGTTCCTCAAATCCATTCGTAAAGTCTGGCTCTGGCCGGTGGGCCATTCCCTCTCGACAGCAGTCCGTCAGTTCCGGCGGGTGCTCTTCTTCTTCTCGTCCTGTTCCTCTTCGCCCGCATCGAGCCGCAGGACGCAGCGAAAACCGATATCGGCCGCTTCGTGGGACATATGCTGCGCCGCCCGATGCCAGACGGACCAGTCCGGTCCGTTGCCTTTCACCACCCGGTGGTTGTCGATGGAGGGTTTCCGCGGGCCAGGCCAGTTCGGCAGATCGAGCGGTCGCTTTGCGGCATCGGCAAAGGCCGTATCGGAATACCAGTCGCTGACCCACTCTCTGGCATTGCCGGCGAGGTCGAACACGCCGTAGGGGCTGACATCCGTGCGGAAGGACATCACCGGGTCGATCTGATGCAGCTCCCGCGAACGCGACCAGATGGCCCGGCCATTGCCCCAGGGAGTCCGCCAGCCGGCTTCGGTGCGGGCGGCCCGTTCCCATTCGGCTTCGGTGGGAAGATCGGCACCGATCCAGCGGGCGTAAAACCCGCCCTCACCCCAGGCCAGGCCGAGGGCCGGGTGGTTGTCGGGGCTGTCGACGTTCAGGGGCTGGGGGCGATACCGCTTCTTCGTGGCGAAAACGTCGTCGCGGTAAACCCGGTACTGTTTCAGGGTCACTTCATGCTGCTGCATGTAGAACGGCTTGAGGGGGATCGTCAGCTGCGGGCTGGCATCGGCCGGGCCGGCATCAGCACCAAGCGGGCCACCGCCACCAGGGATGAACATGAAGATCGAGTCGTCCTTCTCGCAGCGAATCTGCAGCGGCCAGCCGGATTCCGAAGCACCGGAGCCGGCCACCGCCTCGAAGCCTTCCGGCAGTTTCTGACTGGCGGCCCGTTGTCCGCTGCCACCGGCTGCCGGGGGCGGAGTCACTTTGAAGCTGCTGGAGCTGACGCCTTCTTCCGGCAGGACCACGGCGAACTGATCGGCCTGTTCGTTGGGGCCGGCAGACAGCACCTGGAAGTTGGGCGGTGGTTCCGTCAGTACGGTGAACCCGTTTTCCATCTGTTCGGCTGTCAGAGCGGCCGGTTTCTGTGGTTCCTGCCGGGAGCTGATCGCCTTCTTCTGATTGCCACCGGCGGGCCGGTCGGCCCGGGGAGCCTGAGCTGCCTGGACCGGGACGGGGGCAGCTGAAGAGGATTTCTTCAGTGCGGTGCCCTCTTCTTCACCACCACCGCAGCCTGCGACGACGATCAGCAGCAGGCAGGCTGCTGTCAGCTTCAGGCGTTGCATTGCTTCATCCTTTTACCGTGGAACTCGACCAGGCACTCGCCGGGGAGTGAAAGGCTGCTGACGGCAGCCCGCGCACCGCTGCGGCCGGGAGACTGCAGCGGGGGACAGGGGGCTCGTCCGCCCGGGAATCGTCCCTGCTGATTATTGTGAGACTCTGCCGGCGGGAACACAACACCGGCCCGGCTGCCTGCATATTCTCTTCACAATCCGGGCGGGTGAGGGGCAGGTGGTCGG
This sequence comes from Planctomycetaceae bacterium, assembly GCA_020426545.1. Lineage (GTDB taxonomy): Bacteria > Planctomycetota > Planctomycetia > Planctomycetales > Planctomycetaceae > JAGQPV01. The sequence goes on along the minus strand of JAGQPV010000119.1, from coordinate 45 downwards.
TGGTCGGGATTCAGGATTCAGGGAAGAGAAGACCCCTCACCCCAA
>JAGQPV010001197.1 GCA_020426545.1 Planctomycetaceae bacterium | reverse complement strand
GGAGGGACGGAAGACAGGAAGACCCCTCACATCGACCTTTCTCCCGGCGGGAGGAAAGACGTCAGGCAATAGCCTGACCTACAAGAGTGGCGGGATGATGGTCGGTGGTCGGGGAAGAAGAAGACCCCTCACCCCAACCCCTCTCCCGAGGGGAGAGGGGCGGAAGATCTGACCCTCCCTCAATCCCTCGCTGACAGGGAGAAGAGTAAGAGAGATGCGTCAGGCACAGCCTGACCTACGGAAGAGAAGAAGAACGTCCTCACCCGGCTTGTCTGATGTGGTCCTGGGGGCGAAAGTTGGAATGATCAGGGCACTTTTTCACTTACTCGCGGAACGTGACGTCGTATGGATTTTCTGCAGCTTGCCGGGCGGACGGTGCTTGTTCTGGGACTGAAAAACCGCAAGAGCATTGCCTCGCAGACGGGCCGGATGCTGACCGAAGCGGGGGCGCGGGTGCTGTACGCTGTGCGGAACCAGGACCGGGTGGCGGCGGCGGCGAA
>JAGQPV010001196.1 GCA_020426545.1 Planctomycetaceae bacterium | reverse complement strand
GGCGTTTCCGATGTGGCAGGAGTGCAGTCGATTGCCGCAGATTCTGCGAGACCTGCCGCAAGCAGAATTCGGTGCGCCCGAACTGGTCGCTCTGACGATGACGGCAGAACTGGCCGATTGTTTCCAGACAAAACGTGATGGTGTTGAATTCGTCATTCGATCGGTTCAGGCAGCGTATCCCGATGTGCCCGTCAGAATCTGGCTTACATCCGGGGAGTTCGCAGAACCGGACGACGCAGCGGAACTCCCGATGCTGGTCGCCGCGGCGAACTGGCACGCCCTGGCGACATGGGCCGGCCGCGCCGTTCCCACCGGCCCGGGGCTGCTGGTGGATATTGGCTCGACAACGACGGACGTGATACCGCTGATGGATGGCTTTCCGCAGACCGCCGGCAGGACGGACCAGCAGCGAATGGCGAATTCAGAACTGGTTTACACGGGAACTGTTCGTACACCGGTCTGCGCTGTTGTCAAAGGTGTTCCCTGGAACGGACGGCACC
>JAGQPV010001195.1 GCA_020426545.1 Planctomycetaceae bacterium | reverse complement strand
AAACCGCTTCCCGGGAGCCTGTCGCCGAACTCACCCCGAGGCCGCCACAGAGACCGACAATCCCGCCGGCCATGCCACTGAGCAGCACGATTCCGTACGCATCCTCATAGGGCACATCAATCTGTTCCACCCACTGGGCCGCCGCCCGGAGGAACACCGCAGCTACCAGGCTCGAGATCAACACGCCAAACAACTGGATAAACGCCAGCCCCAATAAGTCTCCCATGCTACGGGCCCTTTCGGAACGAGTCGTCGGGGTGACAGTCGGCAGCGTGCCCAGGTGAGAACATGACAGCAATCGAAAACCACGCCCGTCGTTCCTCCGGGACGTGCCACCCGGAAGCAGGAGCAACTGGCCGGGGTCAGGGGGCTTTCGGTTCCGGTTTCGACTCCGCCTTCGGTTCCGCCTTCGCGTCGTCTTCGGCCGGTGGCGGAATCAGCTTCCAGCTGGGATTAAACATCGTGGCCAGCTCGATTTTCTCCACGAAGCCCTGCTTTTC
>JAGQPV010001194.1 GCA_020426545.1 Planctomycetaceae bacterium | reverse complement strand
TACATTTTCTCCAGCGTGGGAATCATCTGATCGTTGTCGGGATTGAGTCCCTGACGATGCAGCACCGCGGCGCCGAGCAAGTAGAACGCGGCGGTGGCCGTGGTGAAAACGCACATGGAACAGAAGGCGTCCCACTTCATCACCCGCAGCCAGCCCGCGGCGCGATGCGCCCATTCCGGCGAGTCGTTGCGCGGCCCCGTCCAGCGTGCGTACCCCTTTTCGAGACACCAGTAGGGGTAGGCAATCAATTCCGACGCCCCCACGCCGATGATGCCGAAGGCGGCCAGCGCCGTGCCGAGCGCGGCGCGGCGTTCGTCGGGCGTGTCGCCCGGCAGCCCCAGCGAGAGCCCGCGCTGCAAATCGCTCCAGCCGGTATGCCAGCGAGTATCGCTTTGCAGGCCGAAAAAGCTGAAGACCGTAATCACGGTGAAAGCGGCCACGAGGACGGTCGAGACGGACTGCACGATGCCGTAGCGACCATTGACCAGCAGCGCCGCGGTGA
>JAGQPV010001193.1 GCA_020426545.1 Planctomycetaceae bacterium | reverse complement strand
GAACGAGGCAAACGTTCGAAACGTGTAGCCGTTGTAAATCAGCTTGTCGTAGATCTCATCAGACAGCACGATTACGTCTTTTTCCACCGCCACGCGAGCCAGCGCTTCCAGAGCTTCCACCGGGTACACAGCGCCGGTCGGATTGCTGGGGCTGTTCAGCATCAGCATGCGAGTCTTCGGTGTGACGGCATTGCGAAACTGTTCGGCTGTCATGCAGAACCCGGATTCTTCTGTCGTCTCCACCAGAACCGGAATCGCACCGACAAGTTCCACCAGCGCGCTGTAGCTGACCCAGTACGGTGTCGGAATGATGACTTCGTCGCCCGGATCACAGCACGCCGTCAGCACATTGTGGATGGCATGCTTGGCTCCGCTGCTGACCGTCACTTCCGCTGGCTTGTACTTGACTCCGTAATCACGCTCAAACGCATCGCAGATCGCCTGCTTCAGCGCAGGAATTCCGGTGGCGGGTGTGTAGTGAGTATGCCCGGCTTCCATGGCCG
>JAGQPV010001192.1 GCA_020426545.1 Planctomycetaceae bacterium | reverse complement strand
CACGCATCGGCGTCGACTATGCTGGCGAATGGGCCGCCGAACCACTACGGTTTCACATCGCTGGGAACATTCACGTGAGCGGCCGATAGTAACTCGTGTTCTGCTGCTCGCTAAATGACCGAGCGCGATCATGCGCGGTAATTCAGTCACTGCAATGCTGTAGTTCGCCGTAACGCGCAAGCGTCGGTTCTGCCCTGGCGCTGAGTTTCCAACGGCTGTGAGAACCGCGGCTGGCGCCTTTCGGCGAACTGCAGAACGAGAAACGGTTCGCCGCATTCAAAAATCAACTATCCGAAATCAGCTATTCCCGAGCTTCTACTCGCCTTCGCGGAACGCATCGAAGTACTCGCGCGTCAGCTCGCGTTGCGGTTTGGGCAAGCGTTGACCGGTTAGCGGATCATCGGTCGAGTGACGGCCTGCTTCGATTTCGACTTTGATTTCCTCGAGTGCTTGGCCGGCCTTGTTTTTACCAGGTGCGGCCCCGGTCACGATCGCCTTGCCTCGGC
>JAGQPV010001191.1 GCA_020426545.1 Planctomycetaceae bacterium | reverse complement strand
CGCGGTATGAGCGGGAGGGTGCCGACGAGTTGGTGTTTTTGGACATTACGGCCAGCCACGAGGACCGCGGGATCATGCTGGACGTCGTGCGGCGGACGGCGGAGCAAGTTTTCATGCCGCTGACCGTTGGCGGAGGCATCCGCACGTTGGACGACATACGCGAGTTGTTATCGGCGGGCTGTGACAAGGTTTCCATCAATTCGGCTGCGTGTCGCGATCCGGAATTTGTCAGTCGTGCGGCGGCACGTTTTGGCAGCCAGTGCATTGTGGTCAACATCGACCCGAAGCGCGTGCCGGGGAAGAGTGGAGAAAGGTGGGAGGTCCACATCAATGGTGGTCGCGTCCCGACGGGGTTGGAAGCCGTGGCGTGGGCATGTGAGGTGGAAAAGCTGGGAGCCGGAGAGATTGTATTGACCAGCATGGATTGCGACGGCACCGAGGACGGATACGACATCGAGATAACGGCGGCCGTTAGCCAAGCCGTATCGATTCCGGTGGTTGCCAGC
>JAGQPV010001190.1 GCA_020426545.1 Planctomycetaceae bacterium | reverse complement strand
GTTCACCCCGAACGTGTAGTACCAGATCACCCAACTGCGGCAATGGAAACCGACGTCTTGGCTCGCCAGTTTTAATTCGGCGGCATACTCGTCGCCGATCGCCAGCCAGAACGTGCCGTCGGGCTTGAGCGCGCGATGCACGGCCGCGATCCACGAGCGCGACCACGCGAGGTATTGCGACTGCTCTTTACGGTCCTGATAGACGTCGTAGTCGAAGCCGATGTTGAACGGCGGATCGGCGAAGGCCAGATCGATCGAACCGGCCGGCAGCGAATTCATCCCCGCCACGCAATCGCCGTGGTGGATGTTGTTGAGCAGATCGTCCATGGGGAGAACTCCCGTTTCTCCGGCGTGAAAACCACCATCGTACCGGACCGACAGGCGTTGGAACAGACGCGAGAAAACGTCGTGGGCAAGCGAATTTCCTAGCGCCCGGCCGTGAATTCGCGGCTGTGCGAGAGGCCCCACCAGATGTCGTCGAGCGCGACGGCCAGGTCGCCGCGATGG
>JAGQPV010001189.1 GCA_020426545.1 Planctomycetaceae bacterium | reverse complement strand
CAGAGTGAGGTGGGATCGCGGATGAAGTGTTGTGTTCCAACTCAAGCAACGCCTCCTCGTCCTGTCTTCGCTGCTCTGCTTGGCGTAGATGTTCCCGACTTGCTTCGGTGGTCAAAACCTCGAACACACGCTAGAAGCAGACTTCTGATTTTCACTGCTTCCCCCGTCCATGTGTTTGAGTCATGTCCCTCCTCAGTCTGCGTGAGATCCGGTTCTCTTTCGGTGGTCAGCCGTTGCTCGAGGGTATCGATCTGGAGATCGACAAGGGAGAACGCATCGGCCTGCTCGGGCGGAACGGGGCCGGCAAGTCGACGTTGATGAAGATCATGGTCGGCGAGATTGAGCCGGACGATGGCGTAATCAAAGCCAACAGTGGCGTCCGTATCGCTCGACTCGTGCAGGAGGTGCCGGACGGAACGGAAGAGACCGTCTCGGAGGTCGTGGCTGCGGGGGCCAAGGGGGGCGATCTCGAACCCTGGCAGATCGAGCAGTCCGTCGAAGTCGTGCTCAC
>JAGQPV010000118.1 GCA_020426545.1 Planctomycetaceae bacterium | reverse complement strand
CCCGTACCGTCCTCCTGCACGGCGGGGGGTGAACTCAGGGGAGGGAACAGAGCGGCCTTGATCCGCGAGTTGCCAATATCGAGTGCGAGCAGACGCTGCATCAGCACCACCACTGACCCTGTCTGAAAGACGGCTGACCGGCTGCCATCTGGAATACGCTCAGCGGGAAACCAGCGAACTGGCGAAGCCTTCCGGATCGAACAGCTCGATGTCGTCCACCTGCTCGCCCACGCCAATGTACTTCACCGGGATGCCCAGCTTCTGGCGGATGGCAATCACCACGCCGCCCTTGGCGGTGCCGTCCAGCTTGGACAGCACAATTCCCGTACAGCCGATAATCTGCGAGAAGTTCTCCGCCTGACTGATGCCGTTCTGCCCGGTGGTGGCATCCAGCACCAGCAGGCTTTCGTGGGGGGCATCGGGAATCTGGCGGGCGATCACCCGGCGGATTTTCTCGAGTTCCAGCATCAGGTTCTTCTGAGTCTGCAGCCGGCCGGCCGTATCGACAATCAGGCAGTCGGCCCCCAGTTCCAGCACCCGCTCGCAGCCCCGGTGAGCCACACTGGCCGGGTCGGAACCGCTGTCCCCTTTGACAATTTCGCAGCCCAGCCGCTCGGCCCACATGGTCAGCTGCTCGACAGCCGCCGCTCGAAAGGTGTCGCCGGCCGCCAGGACGACGGTCCGTCCGCTGGACTGAATCAGTTTGGCCAGCTTGGAAATTGATGTCGTCTTGCCGGCACCGTTCACCCCGGCCACCAGAATGACCGTGGGACCGCTGGCCGCCAGATGAAGCGGAGAAACGGGATCGTTCACGTTCCACGCCACGCCATCCTCGCCCCGCAGCAGCACGGTGATCCGGTTCTGGACAGTCGCCCAGATGTCTTCGACCACCACGGTTCGCCCGCCGTATTCTTTCCGCAGTTCGCCCACGATTTCGTCGGCCGCGGCGATGCCCATGTCGGACTGAATCAGCCGGGCCTCGAAGGCTTCCAGCCGTTCTTCCGTCAGAATTTCGCCGGAGCGGAACAGGTCACGAACATCGGTATTGAGCAGGGTGCGGGTCTTCTGCAGACCCTGCTTGAGCTTGTCGAACAGTCCCATGAATCTCCGCCGGTATCTCGAGCCCCGTGAGCGGGCGTGAACTTGTTGCGTGGGTCGATCAGACATCCCGACCAGTGGCCGGGTACTGGTCGATCAGCGGCACCGTCTTGCCGCCGGGACTGCCTGACAGACAGGGGCCAGCGGCGAAACAGGCACGGCAGCCGGGCCAGATTTTCAGCTGCCGATTGCGGCGCGAATCATACCGGATGGCCCGACAGCCCGCTACCGGGAGCAGGTGGCGGGCAGCCTGCGGGAGCATCCTGTTGTGGAAGGGCCCGCCAAAGGAGCGGTGGACAGGTTGCAGTGGGGGTGTATCTCCCGTGCTGGCGGGGTCTTTCGCCTGGAGAGGGAACTCATCTTGCCACCTGACGGCGGTCGCCGGTATGATCCCCGCCCCTTCATCAGGAGGCCAGTGTTCCCTTCCCCTGGCGGGGGACATGTTGAACTGCTGCTTCAGGAGAAGGGCCTGCGGAATCCTCTTCCGCCGGCCACCCTGCTGAGGGCCGGCTCTGACTGCACCAGTCGGACTGGCTGCTGTTGAACGCTGTTCTGCTTCCCCGTTCCGATCGACTGTAATCTGCCCCTGCCCGGCCAGCTGTCCCGGCCGCACTGGCGCCGATTGCCGGATCCCCGACGTCCGGAAATGTTCATGCTCCGGAAGCGTCTTCTCTTCCTGAAACATCTGACGCTGGCGCTGCTGGCGCTGGCTGTCGGTCTGTGCCTGCTCGAGCTGGGGCTGCAGGTTCAGGAAGGGTACGAACCGAACGCCTCGACTGCCGAAGAAGCCCGCCGGGAGCTGATCACGCCCTGCTGGCGAATGCACCATGTGCTCAAGCCGCTGGTCAAGCGTCTGGTCCTCCATCCCGATACCGGCGCGGAAGTCGTGTTCCGCACCAGCAGCCTCGGCCTTCGCGGTACGGAAGTCTCGCTGGTCCGTCAGCCCGAAACATTGCGGATTCTTCTGCTGGGCGATGAAACCGTGCTGGGGGCGGTGGTTCCCGAAACCGAAACCGTGGCGGCGCAGCTGCAGCTGCTGCTGCAGGGACAGACCCGCCAGAAAGTCGAAGTCATCAACGCGGGCGTACCCGGGTACTGCCCGCTGCTGTGCCAGCTGCAGTTTCAGCACCTGCTGAGCGGGTTGCGTCCCGATCTGGTTCTGCTGCATGTGGATATGACGGATATCGCCGACGACTACCACTACCGCCGGCACACGCAGATGAGCGACGACGGGCCACTGGCCTGCCCTCATCCGATTCTATCGGCTGCCGGTGCGCGGCCGGCGCGGACATCGTTTCTGGAGAACTGCCGGATTGTTCGCCGGGCTCGCCGGTGGGTGGGCGATATTCCCGTCGATGAAGGACTGGAAGAAGACCGCAACACGATCGATTCACCGGAAGCCCGCTTCGCCTGGCTGAGAGACAACCCGCCCGACTGGTCGATCTATCTGCGGCAGGCCCTGCTGCCTGTTGAGCGGATGGCCGAACTGACAGCCCGGTCGGGCAGCCGGATGATGCTGTGTACCTCGCCTCTGCCGTGGCAGATCTCCGCGACCGCCACCCCGGACCGGGAAGCCCGCCTGCGGGCCGGTATTCGCGACGGGGAAGTGCTGGGCAGCCGCAAACCGTTCGAAATTCTGGCCGCCGCTGCCACGAAAGCGTCCGTTCCCTTCTGCGATGCTTCGCTGGCTTTCCTGCAGGATGCCCACCGCGATACGCTGTTTCTGCGGACATCGCCGCAGCTTTCGGCTCGGGGGCACGCTCTGTATGCCGGTCAGCTGGCCCGTGCCATTCTGACGCACCTTTCCGGACCGTGGGAAGGCCCTCAGCCGTATTCTCCTCTGGCACCGCCGGCCGCCAGTGGGCCCCTGGCCCGGGGCCCGCAAAGTCAGCACCCGCATTCTCCCGTCCGCCCGTCCGCCGGCTATCCGGCTGCTGGTCAGCAGGCAGTTCCTCCCGCTCAACTGTCGCTGGATGACTTCCGCACTCAGCCGGCAACCCCCCGCTGGCCGGGAAACACGCCCGCCCGCCCGTCGCCCCCGGGCGGTCCCGTGCGAACGGTTGATCCGTCGAGAACAGCCAGCCCGTTTCGAACAGCCGAAGACGGTCGCGTGCTGCGCTGAACCGACCGCAATGCACTCCAGGCGGGTGCGGCCTGAGTCCGGCAGCCTGGGGACCATCGCCGGGTGGCATCGCAGGAATGATCGCCGCGGGCAGAACGGCGAAGAACGGCCAGCCTGGAGCCTGTCTGAATATTACCGGGAAGCTGCGGGGAAGCTGCCGGCGCAGTGCGGGAAACGGTCTTCCGGGATAAGCGTTGCCGCAAACTTCCTCAGCCGGGATACTCAGGGGAACGGCGGGCGGAAGTGGCTGCTGCGGACACCTGTACGAACTGCCTGGCTGCCACGGGTCCGGGCAGACGGCTTGACCGCCTTCCCAAGGAATCTGCTATAAAGCCAGTGCGTGGCTGGCCCTCAACGGGCTGACTGCGGCAATCGAAAATCACTGCCCGCACGCCGAACCAGGCGGGGCAGTCTGTTCACGGAAAGCGCTCCCGCAGTGAACTCTTACGAAACCACCGTTCGCTACTTCGACCATGCCGCCGGCCTGATGGGGCTGTCGAAGAACATGCAGCGGCTGCTGCTGACTCCGGAACGCGAAGTCAAAGTGCAGATTGCGCTGGAGCGGGACAACGGCGAAATCGCCACGTTTATCGGCTACCGGATGCAGCACGACAGCGCCCGCGGCCCGATGAAGGGCGGCCTGCGGTTTCATCCCGAAGTCGATGCCCAGGAAGTGCTGGCCCTGGCCACGCTGATGACCTGGAAAACGGCCATCGTCAACATTCCCTATGGCGGCGCCAAAGGCGGAATTTCCGTCGATGTCAAAGCGCTGAGCCAGGGCGAACTGGAACGGGTCACCCGCAAATTCGTGGATGAGATTCACGATATTTTCGGCCCGGACAAGGATATTCCCGCCCCCGACATGGGAACCGACGCCCAGGTGATGGCGTGGATCATGAATCAGTACCAGAAGTTTCATGGGTTCAATCCGGCCTGCGTGACCGGGAAACCGGTGGAACTGCACGGAGCCGAAGGCCGCGAGGAAGCCACCGGCCGCGGTGTGGTCACCGTAACCGAAGCCCTGCTCAAACGGGCTAATCACCCCATCTCCGATGTGCGGGTGGCCATTCAGGGTTTCGGTAATGTGGGTTCGTTTGCAGCCCGGTTTCTGCATGAAAAGGGGGCTAAGGTTGTCGCCGTGTCCGATGCCTTCGGCGCGTTGTGGAATAACGAGGGAATCGACATTCCGGAGCTGGTCCGCCATGTGGCCCAGCACAAGCAGGTTGTTGGCTTCAACGGGGCCGACAAAATGCCGTCCGATGAACTGCTGGTGTCGGATGTTGATGTGCTGATTCCGGCGGCCATTGGTGGCGTACTGACAAGAGACAACGCCCGGGAAGTGCGGGCGAAGTTCGTGGTGGAAGCCGCGAATAACCCCACCCGGCCCGATGCCGATAAAATTTTCGACCAGCGGGAAATCCTTGTCGTGCCCGACGTGCTGGCCAATGCGGGCGGTGTGACCGTCAGTTACTTTGAATGGGTCCAGAACCGACAGCACTTCAAATGGGAGCTGTCCCGCGTCCGCAAGGAGCTGGACCGCATCATGATCGACAGTTTTGATAAAGTCTGGACGATTGCGACCGAAAGAAAAGTCTCGCTCCGGACGGCTGCCTATCTCCTGGGAATCGGCCGGGTTGGCCGGGCCACGGTGCTGGGCGGTATCTGACTCTGCGATTCAGGCAGGCTGAATCCAGTCAGCAGCAGTTCCCGGTCGGGTTGTTCCTCCTGAAGCAGTCAGCAGCAGGCAGGGACCGTCCGACCGCAGCTCCGGACTGACGGGGCATTAATCGAGGGAAACATCTATCCATGAACAGTCACAGCTCCGGAGCCGCCGAACCGGATCATGTTGAGTTCAACCCCGCCACGTTTGATCCCTCAAAATTTCCCGTGTTTCAGGGGCTGACAGATCAGGAATGCCGGGACGTCCTGGCTCAGGCCACCAGCGAGAAGCATGCTTCCGGTGAGCGGATTATCCGCGAGGGCAACTCGAACCAGATCCTGTGGTTCATCCTCAGTGGTCAGTGCCAGGTCTGTAAAACGACCGAAGGTGGCGGAGAAGTTGAACTCGCCGTGCTCGGCCCGGGCACCGTGTTCGGGGATATGTCGTTCTTCAACCCGGCCCCCCATTCGGCTTCGGTCATTGCCCGCTCGAATGTGGAAGTGCTGCGTCTGGAACGCTCGGCTTTCGATGAGCTGGAGCGATCCCGCCCCAACCTGACCAGCCGGATCGGCCTCAACACGATCAAGATGCTGTCGGACCGTCTCCGTCGGATGGACGAATGGGCCCACAGCCTGCTTGAGCGGCTGGAAGGCGAGCGGCACCACGAGGAATGGCGCGAGTTCCGCTCGCGGCTGTACTCCGACTGGGAATTCTGAACCGGGCTCATGGTGATGCCGGCGGATGGCGGATCACGTGGCGTGGCGGCGGTGGTGCCCTTGAGTCTGTCCGTTTCTGGCCAGGAAACGCAAAGAGCCTCCCTCAATCCGTCTCCCGCAGGCGGGGAGACGGGCCGGGGAGGCTCTGACTCTGGTTGCTCAAAGAGGCTGGCGGGCTGACCGCCAGGGTCCAGTACTCCAGTGGGGCGAACTTTCGGACGTGCCGGGAAGTTCCTTACAGTTGCGGTGGAGCTGCTCCCGGTCCGCCGGGGCCACCACCGGGCCCCATCATTCCGCCCGTGAGTTTCTGCACCAGTTTGCCGATTTCGTACAGACCTTCGATCTGCTCCACGGGCACCCAGGTTTTCGCCCGCAGGCCGGCCTGTTCCGTGGCCAGGCTGAAGCCCATCCAGGATTTCCCGCTGCTGATTTTGCGGATGTCGGCCGGATCGACGGCCAGCGGAAGCTGCCCGCTCTGAGAGACGAGCTTGAACAGGTCGGTCACCAGTTTGGGCACGTCGAACAGCACGATCAGGTTGGATTCGTCCAGTGCCCGGCGAATGGTGGAATCGATTTCCGGAGCCGACTGACGATCGAGCGTGGCCTTGCCTTCGGCGAATTTCAGGGCTTCGGTCATGGCCGGTTTACCGCCGCCGGTCGTCTGCACCATCAGTTTGTCGAGATACACCAGGCGGGTCTGCGATCCCTCCGGGCCGAGCAGCATCTCGGACATTCCCCGGGCAATGCCCAGAGGATCGGCCTGCGGATCGATCGTCTGACGGACGGTCATCAGGTCGGCCTTGTGGCTGTCGTATTCTTCGACGTCGGTTTCGAGTTTGATTTCCTGCTCAACGCCCTGCCCTCCGCCGGCGACGGAGCCGATTCCGGCCAGTGCTTCAGGCATTTTACGGGTCAGATCCCGCATTTTCTGCGGTTCCTCGATTTCGGCCAGCTGGCTGGTGCGAATCGCGCCGCCTCCGGCTTTGGTCGAGAGGCTGAAGGTTGACGCGGTGGCACCGAATTTCATCAGCGACAGTTCATCAAAATACTGCTGCAGCTGCGTGCGTTTTGTTTCGTCCTGCACCATGGCGGTGGTCAGCTGGCTGGCCCAGCCCATCATGCCCTGCATGTCGGCTCCGAGGGCCATGTACATCAGCTGGTCCGGCGGGAGCTGGCGAATGAGATCCAGCTTGCGGGGCGGGTTGCGATGGAACAGCTCGGCCGTGGCGGAACCGCCTTTGACCGACAGCAGTTCTTCAATCACCACGCCGCGGCTCTGGACCGAAATGCCCACGGTGACGGCTTCGGAATCGCGAATGCCCTGGACCAGGTTGCGGAACATTTCGCCGTACATCTGGAAGACGGGTTCCAGGTCGAGCCCTTCCACCTGCGGGCTCATTTCGGGCAGCTGGTCGAGGGTGGCTTCGATCTCTTCGACGGCGGCATCAAGTTCGATTTTGTAGTGGCCGGTGATGCTCTTCACATTGACGAACAGACTGACATCGGAGTCGTCCATCATCTCCAGCGACTTCTCTTTGACGGTTGCTTTGAGCGAATCGCCCCGGCCGGCAACCCGTGCGCGAATCTCCGAGATGGCTCCGGCGTCCTCGGAGTAGAGCAGCCAGTTATCGTAATCGGTGAACTGAAACCGCCCGCCGCCACCCTGTTCTCCACCACCCAGGGCTTCTTTCATCTGGTCGCGGTCGGCGACGGGGACAGCGAAGACGGTGGCCGGGTCGCCCTGCTCTCTGAGGAAGACGGCAATCCACCAGTCGCGGCGGCGATCGACACCGGCCAGCGAGGGATTGGAGATGATCATGCCTTTGGCCAGCGGTGCCTGCTGGCTGTATTCCTTGCCCAGCTCGCTGTCGATTTTGGTGACCAGCTTGCCGATTTTGTCCGTCAGGGTGTCGGGCTTCTGGATGCGAATGGCCAGCACGGCCGACTGCGGCAGGGCTTCAAGCGGGTTTTCCGCGGCGGTGGCCGGCTTCAGAGTGGCTGCCAGCAGCAGGGCCGCCAGCAGAGCGGCGCGGGATGGTAGACGGAGCATGGATGGTCCTTCAGTTGTGACTGTCTGGAAGATTCTGACTGCTGCAGGGCTGGCTGTGGTCCGGCGGGCACCTGCCAGCAGGCCGGAAGGCGGGGGATGGCGTGTGCTGCATGCGCACCGTCTCCGGCTGGGAATTCCTTCCGGAGTATACGGAAGTTGTGTTCTGCCGGTTTCAGGAATTCTGCCGATCCGGCGGAGAATATGGAAGACAGCTTTCCCGCAGGCGGGGCGGCCGGGTGCTGTTTCGGGTGTTCCGGGCAGATCAGGGGGACAGACGGCGGGCCGGCTGCTGGTTTCGGGCCGGCGGGAGAATGCGGTCCGGCGGTTCAATTCGCAGCGGGCGATGCTCGAATCGGGCCTGTTGATCTGGTAAAGTTCGCTGGCGGACTGCTGCCGAGAACTGTCTGCCGGGTCTTGTCGCCGGGTTTCAGGCAGCGCCTCACAGAGAATCGGAAGCTCCATGATACCTCCCGCGACCGAACAGCGGCTGAGTCACGCCCGCAAGGCCATTTCCCGGGCTGTTGCCGCGAAGCAGCTCACCGCTCCGACGGAAACCAATCTGGTCCGCTGGCTGGAACAGCCGCAGTATGCCCGCTACCAGCAGCGGCTGCTGGAGATGGTGGAAGCGGAAGAGTTCGAAGAGCTGGACCTGCTGTTCTGGGAGGTGATTCCGTTCGGGACGGGCGGCCGGCGAGGTCACCTGGGCGAACTGGGTTCGGCCACTGTGAATACCCGCACGATTGCGGAGTCGGCCCATGGGCTGGCGATTTACTGCCTGAAGCACCGCACCGGTACGACGGAAGCCCGGCCCCGGGCTGTGGTGGCCCGTGACACACGGCACCGGTCGGAAGAGTTTGCCCGGCTGACAGCCACGACCCTGGCGGCTCACGGGTTTGAGGTGTTCTTCTTCAGTGAGCCTCGTTCCACGCCCGAGCTGTCGTACGCTGTCCGCCAGCTGGACTGCCTCACCGGTGTGATGATTTCCGCTTCACACAACCCGCCGGGCGATAACGGGTTCAAGGCGTACTGGTCGACCGGCGGGCAGGTGCTGGCTCCGCACGACCGGGGAATTATCGACGAGGTGTACGCGGCCGGGGAGATTCCGGAGGCCGATTTCGACGAGTGCCTGGCCGATGGCCGTATTCAGCTGACCGATGCTCAGATCGACCAGACGTATGTGGATGCTGTCTGCGAACAGAGTCTGACCGACGACCGCGACCTGCCGGGAATCTTTTCCCCGCTGCACGGTGTGGGGGCCAGCAACGTCTACCGGGCGCTGCAGCAGCTGGGCTTTACGGGCATCAGCCTGTTCGGCCCGCATGAGCCGCTCGATCCGGATTTCAGCGGCGTGCCCGACCAGCTGCCCAACCCCGAGCGGTCTGAGGTATTTGCTCCGCTGATTGAACAGGCCCGCACGGGCGACGCCGCTCTGCTGCTGGCATCCGACCCGGATGCCGACCGGATTGCGGCGATGGTGCGGACCCCGGCCGATGAGTTTGTCCCGCTGACGGGCAACCAGGCCGGTGCCCTGATTGCCGATCACATTCTCCGCTGCCGGCAGAAAGCCGGTACGCTGTCGAAGCAGCACTTCGTCTGCCGTTCGATCGTGACGACGCCACTGGTGACGGCAATCGCGAAGCATTACGGAGCGCGGGCGATTGATGATCTGCTGGTGGGGTTCAAGTACATCGCCGAAACGATGGACGACCTCGGCCCGGAGAAGTTCGTGTTCGGTGTGGAGGAATCGCTGGGGTATCTCTCCGGCAGTTACGCCCGCGACAAGGACGCCGCCATTGGCGGGCTGTACCTGGCCGAACTGGCGGCCCTGCTGCGGGTGGAAGGGAAGACGCTGCTCGACCGGCTGGATGAACTGTATCTGCGGCACGGCTTCTTCATCGAAGGGCAGCTGTCGAAAGTCTGTCATGGGCCACGGGGAGCGGAGCAGATTCGCGGACTGATGGAACTGTTCCGGCTGGCTCCTCCCGAGCAGCTGGGACCGGTGCGGCTGTGCCAGGTTCGCGATTATGGCAAGGGGCAGCTGCGAACTCTGCCGGGCAATGCCACCGCGGGCAAGCTGGCTGGGCCGGAAGGTTCGCTGATGTTCCTGGATTCGGTTCCTCCAGATAAGGCCGACGAAGCGCCGGTTGCGTTTTCGATTGCGGTGCGGCCCTCCGGCACGGAGCCGAAAATCAAGTTCTACATGTTTGCCCGTGGCGCCGTGGCCGGGGAAGCTGAGCTGGGGAAAGCGAAGGCAGCCCTCCGGAAGCAGTATGCTGCCGTGGGCGGAGCACTCTCGGTGTGGGTGGACGAGTCGGTCGCTGAATTATGAATGACCAGGCAACGGGCGACATGGTGCCGGGCGAATCTTGCGCGGAGGATTCCGCTCCGGAGGCTCCGGCGGGAGGCAGCGGGAAATCTCCGGGCCGGGTGCGCACCGCACTGCAGCTGGTGCGGTTTCCGGCGGTGTTTACGGCTCTGGCCGATATCTGCCTGGGTTTTCTGCTGAATCATCGCAACTGGTCGGCCGATCCGCAGTCGTTCGGTCTGCTGCTGGCGGCTTCCAGCGGTCTGTACCTGGCCGGGATGGCTCTGAACGATGTGTTCGACCTGGCGCAGGATGCGCGGGAGCGGCCTTTCCGGCCGATTCCCTCTGGACGCATTGCCCGGCAGAAGGCGGCGGTGCTGGGCGCGGGGCTGATGCTGGGCGGAATCAGCTGTGCCGCTCTGGTTTCCGTGCAGGCCCTGCTGATTGCCACGGGCCTGGCGGCCTGCGTGCTGCTGTACGATGGCATTCTGAAGAAGACGCCGGCTGGTCCGGTGGCAATGGGTGGCTGCCGGTTTCTGAACATCATGCTGGGGGCTTCGGCTCAGTCTTCATGGATTTTCGTCTGGCGGCCGGAATCGGTGCTGCTGGCGATCTGCCTGGGTGTGTATACGGCCGGGGTGACCTTATTCGCCCGCAACGAAGCCGCCGACCGGTCTTCCCGCTGGTCGCTGATTGCCGGGGCAGGTGTGATTAACCTGGGCCTGGTGGGGTTCATGCTGTGGGTGAACAGCCGGGCCTGGCCGGAGGGGCAGCTGGCAACAGTGGCACTGCTGGCGATGGTAACGATCAATCTAAATACCCGGCTGTACCGCGCCGTGCGGTCGGCCGAGCCGGCAATGATTCAGCCGACGGTGCGCCTGCTGCTGCTGTCGATTATTGTGATTGATGCGTCCCTCGTGTTTTACAAAACCGGCGATGTGCTGCTGGCCACGATGACGGTGGCCCTGCTGCTGCCGGCACTGACCGTGGGCCGCTGGATTTATGTGACCTGAAATCCGTCGTCCGGGCCGGCTGCTCCGGAAGTTCTTACACAAAAGGCAGGCGACATGCTGCGATTTCTACTGGCGATGGTCACTGGCACAATCGTAATTTATGCCTGGGGCATGGCGGCCTGGATGGCCCTGCCCATTCACGACGGGACGCTGCACAGACTGCCCGATCCCACCGCCATTACTCAGGCCCTGCGGGCGCAGCAGCTGAAGGGCGGTCTGTATACTTATCCGGCCATGCCGGAACACGCGGCCGATGCCACGGCGGAACAGAAGGCCGCGGAGATGAAAGAGTTCACCGACAGGCACCTGGCCGGGCCGCTGGTGACGGTGATTTATCATCCCGAGGGCGGGCAGCCCATGCCGCCGGAGATGCTGGTTCGGGGCCTGGCGATTGATGTGGTGGCCGTGTTTCTGGTGTGCCTGATTCTGGTGCTGTGCGGGCCGATTGGCTTTGTCCGGCGATTGCTGATTGTGGTGCTGGTGGGCGGGTTCGCTGCCACGGTTTCGCATGTGGCTCTGTGGAACTGGATGTATTTCCCGCTGGATTACACTGTGGCGATGGTGCTCGATGTGGTGCTGGGCTGGGCCCTCACCGGCCTGTTTCTGGCACTGATTCTGCGGAAGAAGACACCAGCTGTCGGCTGATCGCGCTGGCCGGAAATGCTGCCGGGCGCGTCGGCCGTCGCCCCTGTTCGAAGCCGCCGCCGGCCTTCCGGCGGAAGGGCTGAGCCGGGCAGCTGCCCGGTTTGCGGTTCGCCCACTGTTCTGACTGAAGCCCTTCACCGGCCGCGGGACCTGTGACATGACACTGGAAGTCGAACTGAAATTCGTCCTGCCGGACAGCCAGCTGCTGCAGCAGAAACTGCAGGAACTGCAGGCGGCTCCTCAGGGGGCGGTGCGTCAC
>JAGQPV010001188.1 GCA_020426545.1 Planctomycetaceae bacterium | reverse complement strand
CGCCAGCTGCGCATGTCGTGGGACGAATTGGCGATCGCGCCGCAGATCGGCTCGGAAATCGCCTTTCCGGGCGTTCGCCTCCGGTTCAGCAACGACCTCGATCTGCTGCGGGCCGAAGTGGCCCGTGAGTTCCCCGGGCAGCGCGATCGCTTCGAGCGGCTCCTCGGCGAAATCGTCGACTACGACGACCTTGACGAATCGCATCAGGCGATCTCGGCCCGCGCAAAGCTCCGCGACATCCTCGGCGATCCGCTGCTGATCGAAATGCTGTTCTGCCCGCTGATGTTCTACGGTTCGGCCCGCGAGCACGACATGGACTGGGGCCAGTTTTCGATCATGTTTCGCAGCATCTTCCTGGAAGGGCTCGGCCGACCGCACGCCGGCGTGCGGCTGATCCTCCGGCAACTCGTCCGCAAGTTCCGCGCGCTGGGAGGCGAACTCCGGCTGCGCAGCGGCGTGCAGCGTCTGGAGACCGACGGCGATCGCATCACCGGCGTCGTGCTCGAAAACGGC
>JAGQPV010001187.1 GCA_020426545.1 Planctomycetaceae bacterium | reverse complement strand
ATTTCCTCACATTTAACGGGAACATCTGCGAGCGGCTGCACGGCCACAACTGGCGGACGGCCGTCGAACTGGAAGGCCCGCTGGACGAAAATCAGTACGTGTTTGATTTCATTGCACTGCGGGATGCTCTGCAGGATATCATCAACGGTCTGGACCACCGGGTTCTGCTGCCGCAGCATCACCCCGTGATCGAGGTCACGGTGGATGACACGGAAGTGACAGCCAGGTTTGAAGAGCGCCGCTGGGTTTTCCCCCGGGAAGACTGCCTGCTGCTGCCCGTGCGAAATACCACGGCGGAAGAGCTGGCCCGGTGGATTGCCGGGCAGCTGGCCAGCAGGATCGCTCCGGCGGCACGCGAACGCCTGACGCTGCTGCGGATTGAAGTCGAAGAGAATTTCGGTCAGTGGGCCATCTGCGAGTTCCCGCTGGCCGAGCTGCCGGCTTCCGTCGCCGCTTCGAATCCGGCATCAGCAGAATAAGTCGGGGAAGAAACCGGCAGCCCCTCCGAAGCAC
>JAGQPV010001186.1 GCA_020426545.1 Planctomycetaceae bacterium | reverse complement strand
GACTCAGACCGACCAGTGCAGCCTTCGGTGCCAGTCGGTACCGGCCGGTCAGTTCGGAGTAAAATGCGTTCCAGTGCTTCACGGCCTTTGGTGACCCCAGCATGTCGGGTACCGACATGTAAGCGATATGAAACCCTCGCTTCAACAGTGCAATATCCGGTGCTGGTCGATGACCGAAGAACTCGCCATGCCAGACCCACGGTCGTCCCGGAGCTGCCTGCCGGGGACAGACCACCAGCACGGGTCGGCCGTCGACTTCAAAATCATAGCGGTCGAAGCCGTTCCAGTCGGAAGCGGTCCCGGGGAACTGAACAGCCGCCGTCTCGCGACTCTCGTCGGCCGACATCAGAGGCGAAAGGGCAGGGCCGAACCATGAAAGAACTCCGACGGCAAGGCAATACAATCCACGACTCAGCACAGCCGATCTCCTGTGGTTGACAGACGATGAACACGTACAGCGTGTCGGATTCTCTGCCCCGGATCAAGCCAGATCAGACCTGCGAACCCGCTGAACG
>JAGQPV010001185.1 GCA_020426545.1 Planctomycetaceae bacterium | reverse complement strand
GTGCGCCCGTCTCTCTGCCACATACCGCGAACGCCCGCCCCGATCTTTGAGGCCGCAGATGAGCCTGCCGACCCCCGTGCGATCGATCAGCCCGGCCTTCGGTCGCTGTCAGACCGCTTCCCTGCCGCAGCTGCTGCTGACGTGCACCCTGCTGCTGGTTCCTGCATGCTGCCCTTCGGCCACTGCCGCCGACCAGCCGGACGCAGCGAATGCGGCTGCAAATGCGGCTTCTGCGACCGAGCCTCTGCTGCTGGAAGGTGCTGTGCTCCAACTGCTGAAGCAGCGGTGCAGCGAATGCCACAGCAGCACGGAACAGAATGCCGAACTCGACCTGACCACCCCCGCGGCGATCTTTCGCGGTGGGGAATCGGGCGAGGCGGTGGTGCGTTCCCGGCCGGAGGAAAGCCTGCTGTATGAGATGGTTCGCGACGGGCTGATGCCGCCGGAAGGCAGTACGGCTCTGTCAAAGGATGAGATCGAGCTCATTCGTCGCTGGATTGACGGTGGAGCCCACACG
>JAGQPV010001184.1 GCA_020426545.1 Planctomycetaceae bacterium | reverse complement strand
GCTGGTGCCGGAACCGGTCTGGAAGATGTCCAGGGGGAATTCGCCGTCGTAGCGACCTTCCTGGACCTCCTCAGCGGCCTTCACGATGGCATCGGCCATGGCGGCATCCATGAGGCCCAAGTCCTGGTTGACCCGGGCAGCCGCGGCTTTGATGAGGGCGAGGGAGCGGATGAAGATGCGCGGGAAGCGCAAATCGCTGATGGGGAAGTTCTCCACGGCCCGCTGCGTCTGGGCGGCGTACAGCGCATCGGCCGGCACTCTCACTTCACCGAGACTGTCTCGTTCAATGCGAACGTTCTGCTCTGACATGCGTATGGTCCTCCGTCTTTTTGGGAAATTGGGTTAAACGAAAGTGACCTTATTGTAGCACCAAGTGCACGCGGCACGCACGTTCAGGTCCACAAGCGGACGAGTTTGACACACTGATGCGGCGGGCCTACAATCGCTTAGAGATAGCCGCGGCAGATCGTCTCCGGTGCAGACAGCAATGATTGCACCTCGTCGCCGGCCACCCACACAG
>JAGQPV010001183.1 GCA_020426545.1 Planctomycetaceae bacterium | reverse complement strand
CACGCTTGCGGGGGCATGCCCTGTCGAACGTCCTGACTGGCAGCTCGGCCCGGCATGCCCATCCCGCTGTCGCGGCTATGGGCATGGCACGCGGGTCTGTTCCTCCACTCCCAGATTCTCGACGGGCTCTGTGGTGCCACGCCGACTGTCTCACCAGGCCACCACTGAAGAACCTGACCACGCCCTTCCTTTGTCAGGGCGTGCCACACTGGAAGTCAGTGGCGGGCAATCGACCGGTCGCTCTCAACTCGTGGCGAAGGCCTCTTCGATCAGACGCGCGGCTCCAGCCGGCAGGGTGGCATGCTCCACGCTTGCGTGGGCATGCTCTGGCGAACTTCCTGACTGGCAGTTCGGCCCGGCATGCCCATCCCGCTGTCGCGGCTATGGGCATGGCACACGGGTCTGTTCCTCAACTCTGAGATTCTCGACGGGCTCTGTGGTGCCACGCCGTCTGTGTCACCAGGCCACCACGGAAGAAGCTGACCACGCCCTTCCCTTGTCACGGCCTGCCTCACTGGAAGTCAG
>JAGQPV010001182.1 GCA_020426545.1 Planctomycetaceae bacterium | reverse complement strand
GACGACTTCGCCGGCCAATCGATCCGTGGCACCAATGACTTGCCCATGTCGTAGCTTCCCGCCCGCCAGCAACGCGCAATTAACCTGCGGCCAATGGTCGCGGCCAACGATGTTGCTAATCTTAGGCGTGCGGCCGAACTCGCCCCACACGACGACAGCGCAGTCATCGGCCAATCCGCGTTGATGAAGGTCTTCAATCAGTGCACTCAGGCACTGGTCGAAGACCGGGAACTCTTCCTGTTCGCGCACGAAGATTGAGTTGTTCGCGCGGCCTTCTGTATTCGTGCCACCGTGCCAATCCCATTTGCTGTAGTTCAACGTCACCACGCGCACTCCCGCTTCGATCAGCCGGCGAGCGACAAGCATGCTCTGCGGCACCCGCGGAGCGCCGTTGCTGTCGATGAAGACGGTGGGATCTCCCGTACCATAGCGTTCCACCACGCGCGGGTCTTCCTTCGACAGATCCAACGCCTCGGCCAAACGTGACGAAGTGAGCAACCCCATGGCCTGCTCGGTATAAGCATCC
>JAGQPV010001181.1 GCA_020426545.1 Planctomycetaceae bacterium | reverse complement strand
ATGGTGGAAATGGACGAGTCACGCGAGACGCATGTGATGACCCGCGGCAACTACCTGGCGCCGGCGGAAAAGGTCGGAGCACGCACGCCTGCGGCACTGCATCCGCTCGACCCGGAGCTGCCGAAGAACCGGCTCGGTTTCGCGAAGTGGCTGATGGACCGGGAAAACCCGCTCGTGGCGCGGGTGACGGTGAACCGCTGGTGGAACGAGATTTTCGGCCACGGCCTGGTGGGGACGCTGGAGGACTTCGGCGCGCAGGGCGATCCGCCATCGCATCCCGAGTTGCTGGACTGGCTGGCGGTGGAGTTCATGGACTCGGGCTGGGACATGAAGCATGTGCTGCGGCTGATGGTGACCTCGGCGGTTTACCGTCAAAGCTCGCGCGTCACGCCGGAATTGTTGGAGAAAGACCCCGCCAACGTCCTCTACGCCCGTGGCCCGCGTTTTCGGATGAGCGCGGAGATGATTCGCGATAACGGGCTCGCTGTCGCGGGGTTGCTCTCGACCCGGATGGGCGGCAAACCCA
>JAGQPV010001180.1 GCA_020426545.1 Planctomycetaceae bacterium | reverse complement strand
GAATTGGCCGAACTGCGCGAGTCGTACGGCCACCTGACGAAGCTTCGCGATGAAGTCGTCAGCATGGGCATCCTGCCGCCGCTTGATCAATGGGGTTCGATCAACGAGAACCTGAAGTAGATTCGATTACGCGCGTCGTCCGTCCCGCAAGGGTTCGCAAAAGCGTTAGCCGCGGTTTCGTCGAGCATGAGTTCGCCGAAAGGCGCCAGCCGCGGTTCTTTGTACTGGCTGAATCGGCGCCGGGTCAGGAACCGACGCTAGCGCATTGCGGCGAACTAAGTCGCATTGCGCCTCAACATTCAGTACTCAGCAATCATCCTTCGGCAATTGACTCGGACGCTCTCAAAACTCTTGCGCGTTTCGCTGTTTGCGACGCCACTCGTCGAACGGCCGATCGCCGCGGCGATACCAGACTCGCAGCAGCAAAATTCCCGCGAAGCCGCCGAAGATAACGATCCCCAGTAACCAGCCGAGCGCCGTAGTCTGAGGTGCCGGCGGATGTACGAGCGTCAAGGTGCGACCAATTAGCA
>JAGQPV010001179.1 GCA_020426545.1 Planctomycetaceae bacterium | reverse complement strand
CAAACCGTCTCGCAGGGGGCCGCTTCGCACTGCTGGCAGGCCACCGGCTGCGGCAGCATTTCCACCGCGTCATCGTCGTTGAATCGCTTGCCGGGCTTGCCCGTCTCGTCAAAATGCAGGCCCATTTCGGAAACCGTCTTCGAGTCGTAGGGGCTCGAAAAATACCGGTCCATCCGGATCCAGTGCATCTCGCGACCGCGAATCACCTGATCCTTGCCCACGATCGGAATGTTGTTCTCCGACTGGCAGGCCACCGTGCAGGAGTTGCAACCGATGCAGGCGTGCAGATCGATCGTCATCGCCCACTGATGATCGGGATCGACCACGAAATCGTTGTTCCCGATCGCGACCGCGTTCTGCTTGTTGACCGGGTTGTCGGGATTCAGGTAATCGGGCCCCTGATAGAGCGACACGTTTTCCGGGATGTGGGCGTCCATGCCCTGGGTCTGGGCAAAGTGCGCGTTCTCGTCGAACATGCCCTTCGTGCCCTCGCGCACGATGGCGCGCCCCTCCATCGAGTAGTGCTCCGAGG
>JAGQPV010000117.1 GCA_020426545.1 Planctomycetaceae bacterium | reverse complement strand
GCAGGATAGTCTCGGTTCCCCTCGGGGGGCGATTTCCGCGGTACCGCCCGGTGCGGGAAACCCGCACGCCGGTAAATATGGGGAATCAACCCCATTGCGATAACGGGGAGGGAGTGGCGCGAGCCACTCCCTTACCCGCTGATATCCAACTACTTATCTCAAAAGTGGCGCTATCCAATTAGTGTTCCTTCACTCCACACGACGTTTGACCTCAAACTGACGATGTTTTCGCGTGCCTTTGGTGACTTCGAATCCCGGTCGAGCAGCGAAGGCCTGTTGCACCAACTCTGCTTTGTCGTGATCGTAGGATCCCGAGTGTGCGTGAAGTAGGTATCGCAGCGTTAGCGGCGAGTCCTTGGTGATCGTAGTGCCTTCGTGCATCCCAAACGAAGCTCCCATCCAACCATCCTCCCGAACATGCCAATACGTCGGGTAGCGCGGATTCCGCGGATGGTCGAAGTATGTAATTCCTTCCGTAACCGACGTGCGATCACTCCCCTGCCCTACCGCAATCGGCCCGCTATAGTCCATCCAACGAGCCTGCTTGCCGAAAATATTCTTTTCGTCGATCTGACCTTCGCTGTTGGTCAGCGTACCGCCACCGAAGTGGGCCGACAGCGACTTGGCAACGCGAACGGCCAAGAATCCAAAGTTCGTCGCCTCCAGTTCGACAACGGCTCCGTTGTCGGGCGGGCGCATCGTGATTTGAATTTCGAGTGCGTGCTCGTTGTTCGGCATCGGAATCAGCGACGCGATCATCTCCTGCTCCATAACTTCCTTATCATCGGTATCGAACCAGCCGCTGACCGTTGACATGATGGCTTCCGTATCGCCGTCTTCATACGCGGTCCACATCTTCTGACGAATCCGCGTACCCTTGCCATTAGCCCAGAAGTCGAGCCCGTTCACTTTGTTGTGAGCGAACCAGACGGATTGATGATGATCGTGGTTCTGTGCTCCCGGATGACCCATGCGAGTGAGCGACGAGCCGGATGGGCCATTAAACGGAAAGAAGAAAGGCCGCGGGTACTCATCGCCATAATGCCAACGGAGCTTCTCGACGCCGTCAATCTGCAGCGACACCTGATGTCCCGCCTGTGGCACGATCTCGCAGCGATCTAAGTGAGCGTCCTGCGCGTTCGTGAACATAGGGACTGAAGTGAACACAAAAACGAGCAAAAAGTGACTGGCTTGAAAATGTGACATGTCGCGAGCGTGTCTCCCTAACGAAACGACGATTTCCGAGTGTTGTCAGTGTACTCAAACCGCGATGAAAACACTGTCGATTTACCGCCTCGGGCTGTTTTTTTGGCGGTTCTTGCGAGCCTCTCGCTGCTTGCGCTCGGCGGAGCCACATGCTATTATGACGCGAGCGGTAAGGGAAATCTGAGGAAACAGGAGTCCTCCAGCATGGAAGACGCACTTAATACGATCATCCGTGGCGACTGCATCGCGGGCATGAACGCTCGCCCCGAGGGTAGCGTCGATCTGGCCTTCGCCGACCCGCCGTTCAACATCGGCTACGAGTACGATCAGTACGAAGACGACCTGAACGATGACGATTACCTTCGCTGGGCCGACCAGTGGCTGGGCGAAATCGTGCGGGTTCTCAAGGACGATGGCACGTTCTGGCTGGCGATTGGCGATGAGTTTGCGGCCGAGTTCAAAGTGCTGATGCAGCGGCAGCACGGGCTGATCTGCCGCAGCTGGGTCATCTGGTATTACACCTTCGGTGTGAACTGCAAACGCAAGTTCAGTCGCTCGCACGCGCACCTGTTTCACATGGTGAAAGACGAGGAGCGGTTTACCTTCAACCTCGATGACCCCGCCGTGCGGGTGCCTTCCGCCAGGCAGCTGGTTTACGGAGACCGCCGGGCCAACCCGAAGGGCCGGCTGCCGGATGACACGTGGATTCTGCGTCCGCAGGATGCACCGGACTCCTTCCAGCCCACGGAAGACACGTGGTACATCCCCCGTGTGAACGGCACATTTGCCGAACGCAAAGGCTGGCACGGTTGTCAGATGCCCGAACAGATTCTCGGGCGGATCATCCGGGCCTGCTCCAATCCGGGCGACCTGGTCCTGGACCCGTTCACCGGCAGCGGCACCACTCTGGCTGTGGCGAAAAAACTGGAACGCGATTATCTCGGCTTTGAACTCTCCGAGCAGTACGCCGCCCGGGCCGAGGAACGTCTCGCTTCCATCGAGCAGGGCCAGCCGCTCGATGGCTCGGCAGATCCTCTGCGGAGCGTTCCCGATACAAAGAACGGCCGCAAGCTGGATGATAAACTCGCAGCAGGGACACCCGCGCGAAAACGGCCTCCCCGCAAAAAGTCCGCTGCCGACGCGACACCGCCGAAGAAAGAAGCGAACCGAACTCTGTTCGACTGAAGTCGCGGGGCGATTCCTCAACAGGCACCTTTCTCCATCACAATGCGTTCCATCGGCCTGTTGCTCCGCCCGCCCGGCCCGGTATTGCTGGCGGACTTTACCGATTGAGCAGGCCTGGTCCGGCAGGTTGACTCTGTCAACTGAACCGGATCTTCCCGCTGGAAACCGGCTTCTCTTCCGTGGCCGGCCTGCAGGCGGGTGCGGCATCATCCGATAGGCCATGTGCGGCGCAGGTTCTCTGCCTGCGCCCGGCTGGCCCGTGCGGCATCCGTGCGACCGCCCACATGGGCGATGCAGCCGGGCTGTCCGGCCTCCCCTTCAGCTGATGGAATGCCCGGATGCAGATTCTGCCGATCACTCTCGCCGCCGCTGGTGCCCGCGCCGGGCTGCAGGCCGGAACGGCGGTGATCGATCAGGCTGGCAGCTTTGCCCGGCAGCTGGCAAGGGCTGGCCGTACCGGTGTCGGCTCGGCTTCGCAGACTGCCGGCAATCCGCCTTCCGCCCTGCTGGCGGAAGCCGCGGGACAGTCCGCTGTGGGCGGTTCCGCGACAGGCGGTGCGGTGACTCTCACCGGTTTACGGGAGCAGCTGAACAGCCTGCTGGGCACGGCCCATCAGCAGTTCACCAGCCTGCTGGAACAGGCCGGCGCTGCAGCCGACCCGCCCGTGCAGCTGCAGCTGGATCCCGCGACGGGGGCATTCGTCGTCCCCGCCGATCATCCTCATCGGACGGAAATCGATGCGCTGCTGGCCGAGAATCCGGAGCTGACGAATCAGTTCCGTCGCATTCTGGCACTGCAGTCTCTGCTGCAGGCAGCCGATTCGCAGTCCGGCACTCACCTGCCGGCAACCGAGACCACCCTTCCCGGCGCATCCTCCGGGCAGGGCGTGCTCTCGCTGCGGCTGGATCGCCACGAAGCCCGCGTCGAACGCTCCTGACCCGACCGCCGCCAGGCGACTGCCTTCCATTGCGTCTCTCCCGCTGCGTCTCTTCCTGTTCGCCTCTCACGCTGCGCCTGCCTGCAGATCGCTTGCGGCTGCTGCCTGGTTGCGGTACAGGTGGCCTGCGGGTCTATGTCCTGCGCGGGCCGGAATGCGACAATCGCACCGGCGGCGGTGGCTGGTGGGAGGGTGTCAGGTGATTGTGCATTTTTTTGAGTGCCGACTGGAACTGGTCCAGGGGGATATCACCACCCAGTCTGTCGATGCGATTGTGAACGCAGCCAACAGCAGACTGGCAGGTGGTGGTGGAGTGGATGGAGCCATTCACGCGGCCGCCGGCCCCGCGCTGCTGGCCGAGACCGACAGCCGCTACCCCGAGGGCTGCCCCACGGGAGACGCTGTGGCGACCAGTGCTGGGCAGCTGCCGGCGAAGCACGTGTTTCATGCAGTCGGGCCGGTCTGGCGGGGAGGGATGCAGCAGGAAGAACAGCAGCTGCGTTCCGCCTGGCGGAGATGCCTCGAGCTGGCCGTGGAACACAGCTGTCGGTCCATCGCATTTCCCGCCATCAGCACCGGCGTATATGGCTACCCGGTGGATCTGGCAGCCAGGGCCTCGCTGGAAACCGTTCGCGATTTTCTGGTCGAACATCGTCAGCCGGAAATGGTGCGGGTCGTGCTGTTCGGCGAAGGGGCGTATGGGGCCTTTTCCCGCGTGCTGGAGGAAATGGTGCAGTAACCCGCGATGGCTCTGAATCGAAAGTGAGAACGGCGATGCAGCAGAGAACCGGGCTGACGGTGCTGGGCGATTATGTGCTCAGCGAGGGCGTGGATGCCGTACTGGAGAACCTGAAGCGGGCCGGCGTAACCGACGTGGCCACCAACCCCACCGTGACGGAACCCAGCCCGGTTGCAGGCGAAGGTTCGTTTCAGCCGCCCACCGATGCCGGCAGCAGCCCGCGGGTGTTCGACCGCCCCCTGTTTGGCCACCCGTCACTGTGGGTCCGCAGTGCGGTCAGCTATCAGCCCAACCCGGAGCATTATCGCCACAGTGCCTATGCTCCCCGGGTGCCGAATGACCTGACGGATCGCTCCGGCCCCGTGATTGCCGAGTTCATCGAGAAAGCGACCGCTGCCGGGATACGGGTTCAGTTTCAGCTGGGGGCAGCCCAGCCTTCCGGGCTGCGGGATGAAGACCGCCCGCGACTGCCGCATGGCGAACTTCCCGCCCGCCGCGTGGCCGATACCGCCAGCCTGGCCAGCGATACCCTGCGGGACTGGATTCGCGCGATCGTGGCGGACCTGCTGGAAGCCTATCCCCGGCTGGACGGCTTCCGGATCGACTGGCCGGAATCTCCCTGCTACACCCTGGAAGAGGCCTTCCAGGATTTCAGCCCGTTTGTGTCGGCCCGCGCCCGCGAGCTGGGCTTCAATTACGATCAGATTCACGGCGATGTGGCCCGGTTGTGGGATCTGCTGCACGGGGGTCTGCGGGATGCGCACCTGGCCGACCTGGCATCTCCCTCCCGCGGACAGATGACTGTGCTCGGGCAGCTGCTGCGGGCTCCCGGCGTTGGCGAATGGCTGCGGCTGAAGCAGACGCTGTCCGCCGAGCTGATGCGGTTCTGGCGGAAGACGCTGACCGAAGCCGGCGGAGAACAGATCCGGCTGTCGATCAATGCCTTCATGCCCCCGTGGACCCTGGCCACCGGATTCGGTTTCGCCACGGCGGCCGAGGTCGGAAATTCCGTCAGCCCGAAGCTGTACACCATGCACTGGTCTCAGATGGTGGAGTTCTGGGGTCGGGAGATTCTGGAGGCCAACCCGGGGCTCGATGAACGGCTGCTGACCGCGGCCCTGGTGCACCTGATGGATCTGACGGATGAGCCCTGCAGCGGGAAAAGCCTGGCCGATTACGGCTACCCTGCTCCCGATGAACCGCACCCGGTTTCCGAAGCCGTGCAGCTGCGCAAGATCCGGCAGGCCACCGCAGCCTGCGGAAACCCGGATCGCCTGTGCCCGCTGGTGCATGGCTACGGGCCACTGGAGGACTTCACTCGCCGGCTGAATCTGGTGGCGCGCAGCGGCGTCCGCTCGGTGTGGATCAACCGGTACGGCTACCTCAGCGATGCCAAACTTGAGGCCATCGCCCGCGTGTGGCGCTGACGGTCGGGTCGGCGGTTCGCAGCTTTCTGCGACAGAATCGCTCGGCTGAAATGTCCACCACCATGCCGGAACCAGCTGGCAGCCCGCCCCTGTTTTCCGGCTCGCGGCTGCATTAGAATCGCAGGGACTGCCCGACAGACACCCGTTGCCTGGCTTTATGAAAATGATTGGCAATATGCGACATTCCGGAACTTCTGCCTGCTGTTGTGCTGTGATTCTGGCACTGGCCCTGCCTGCTTCCTCCGTACCGGCAGCCAGCCCGGAAGAAGCCGAGGTGGTACCGCCCGCGACGCTGCAGCTGGATCAACCGCTGCACGAACGGTGCCTGAAGATCATTCAGGACGGAATGGCCGGCAGCGAATTCTGGCCGTCAATTCATGCGGCTGAAGCGTTGACCGTGGCCGGGCACGGGGCGGAAGTCCAGAAGTTCCTCAAGCCGAAGCTGAAGACCGAAACCGATGCCCGCCAGCGCTGCGGACTGGCCCGCGAACTGGTGCGGGCCGGCGATCGCGCCTATGCCCACATTCTGCTGGAAGCGATTTCCGGAGAGGACAGCTACCCGCACATTCATGCGGCCGAAAGCATGTTCAAAGTGGGAGAAATCGGCGATGGAGCCGCCCTGCGGAAAGCCGTCCAGCAGGAGGAAGTTCCTGTTCTGCGAATCATGGCGGCTGCCGCACTGGCCCGGCAGGGCAACCTCGAAGCCCTGGCTGCCATCCGGAAAGAACTCAATTCCACCGATGACGATGTGGCCCGTATTGCCGCCTGGGCGCTGGCCCGCGTGGGCGATGCGACCGATATCCCCCGCATCAGCAGCCGGATGAAGCCGGTCGACGCTCCCGAAGCCAGGTGCTTCTTCGAACATGCACTGGCCGCCCTGGGCGATGAGGCCGGCATGCAGGCTCTGACGGAAAATCTGGGTTCCGACAGCCCGGCCATCCGGACGTATGCCTCCACCTTTGCCGCCGATGCCCGCGCGGTGCAGCTGAAAGAGCAGCTGATCGGCCTGCTGGATGATGACAACGTGGACGTGCGGGTACGGGCTGCCCAGTCGCTGATCCAGCTGTCCCAGGCGGACTCGCCGGCAGCAGGGATTTTCTTCCGCGATGTGTATCCGGCCACGGCCGAGAATCCCCGCATCAGCGAAGGTTCCATCGTGCAGCTGCGGGATGGTTCGCTGCTGTTCGCCACCACCGAGTTCTATGGCGGCGGCAGTGACTTTTCCAAAGCCCGCATCGTGGCCCGGCCTTCGACCGATGGCGGCCAGACCTGGGGCGCACGACGGGTCCTCCAGGAGAACACTGGCGATAAGAACGTGATGTCGGTCACATTGCGATACCTGGCTGCGCCGCTCAAGCCGGAGACACCGCTGGGCCTGTTCTTCCTGAAGAAGAACTCGTTTTCCGACCTCGACGTCTACCTGCGAATTTCCAGCGACGATGGCGAGACCTTCGGCGAACCGATTCTGGTGACGGATGCCCCCGGCTACCACGTGCTGAACAACGACCGGGTCACTCTGCTGTCCAGCGGCCGTCTGCTGGTGCCGGTGGCCAGCACACCCGACGTGCACAAGGTGAATCACTTTATCTCCAGCTGTTATTACTCCGACGATCAGGGACAGACCTGGCACCATGGGGCAGGCGGAGTCGATCAGCCGAAGCGAGGCGCGATGGAGCCGGAAGTCATCGAGCTGACCGATGGCCGGGTGATGATGATCGTGCGGAACCAGCTGGGCACCATCGGCATGGCGTATTCCGACGATGGCGGAGAAACCTTCGGCGAACCGACCAGCCTCAACGGAATTCAGTCTCCGGAAGCCCCCGCCACATTGCGGCGAATTCCCGCCACCGGCGACCTGCTGCTCGTGTGGAACAACAACTACGCCAAAGGGGCAGGCCACGGCGGGCTGCGGACTCCCCTGGCTGCGGCGGTGTCCCGTGATGACGGGAAGACGTGGGGTCCGGCCAGAACCCTCGAGGCCCGGGAAGGCGAACAGTACGCCTATACCAGCCTGATTTTCGCCGATGGCCGCGCCCTGCTGGGCTACTACGTGGCCCGGGGCGGGAAAATCATGTCCCGCTTCCAGAGCGTGCCCGTGCAGTGGTTCTATCAGGACTGACACCATCCCCACGAAATCGCAGCTCCACATGGTGATGCCGCTGGCTGCGAAGCGGGCGGTGGTACAGGCAGAGGGCCGCGAGGCAGACAACAGGCGACAGCAGACGCAGAAAGACCACGGGGAGGCCATCATGAGTGAACAGCAGCCCGAACAGCCACAGGCTGAACCGCAGGTTCCGGAACAGCCCATTCAGCCGAAGCAGCCGCTGCCGGTTTCCGTGGCGGAGGTAATGGCCCGCGCCACCTGGAAACCCATGAGCGGTGCCCAGGGACGGTTCATGCTGGCGGAACCCACGTCGAAAGTGACTGTTCGCGAGCTGACCGGGCCGGAAGCGGATCTGCATGTCCTGCCTTCACAGCAGCCCGACGAAAAAATTCTCGTCGTGCCGCTGGAAGGCGGCGGACTGATTTCCACCCGCCGTTCGAATGGACACGAAGTCCACACGCTGAATACCGACAGCGAATTCCGCCGCCGGCTGCTGTCGCTGGGCATTCATCCCCGCGAGTATCGGGTCGGCCTGTATTAGCCGTGGTCAGCGGGCCGTTGTCAGGATTCAGGGAAGAAACGAGGGCTGCCTGCCGGGGACGCAGAGAGCCCCGTTACCAGAGTTTGCGGGTGATACGATGGCTTCTGACCAGCAGACGTCCCTGACGGGATCTCCCGAGAACTGCACCAGAGGAAAATCCGCTGGTCCCACGCACGTCTGCCCTGGCTGCGGTGCCCCCGTGCGGTGCGGCCTGCGGGCGGGCGATCCAGCCTGCTGGTGTTTTGACATTCCGCCGGTCGCGGTCAGTGACAATCAGTCCGACTGCAGCCAGTTATGCTGGTGCCCGGCCTGCCTCAGTCAGCAGGCCGACAGACAACCGGCCAACAGACAAGGGGCCAAAAGCCTGTCCGGCAACGAGACACCACCTGCTGCGGGGAAGGCTGAAGCATGAGTGACCAGGGCGAGTCCTCCAGCCTGGCCGAGCTGATTGGCCAGAAGGTCGTGCTGGATATGATCGGTCCGTATGTGTATCTCGGACAGCTGACCGGCTTCGACCACCGCTACTGCATCCTGGAGAACTGCGACGTTCACGATCTGCGGGAAACCACAACCACCCGCGAATTGTACGTGCACGAGGCGCGGGTCCACGGGATTCGCCCCAGCCGCAGGAAGGTACTCGTCAGCCGCGAACAGATCGTCAGCCTGTCGGTCCTGAAGGACGTCATCCCCTGACCCGGCCCGGCTTCGCCGGTTTGTTTGTGGTAGCGGGTGAGCACAGCACGCGGGAAGAAGCCTGCGGAGCGATACCTGTCGATGCCGTCGAGCTTCGGCTTCGCCGGTCTGGCTGTGATACCGGGTGAGCTGAGCACGCGGGATGAAGCCTGTGGAGCGATTCCTGTCGTTGCCGTCTGGAAGAAAGACATGCCCACACAAGCGTGGGCATGCCACACGGAACTGATGACATACTGAAGTTGTCTTCCCGCTGATCCTTACCAGGCCAGCTCAGTTGGCTTCCGCGCCCCAGGCGCCGGTTTCGGCTTCGTTGGGCAGGTTCTCCCATTCGCGGCGTATCTGCCCCAGGCCGTAGCAGCACATTTCGAAATCGCTGCTGAGGCGGCGGAGGACGGTTGCTTCCCGCTGCCACTCGCCATCGTCGAAGGTGCTGGCGATGTAGTAAGCCCGTTTGCCCTGCTCACGGTAATCGAGCAGGTGGTCGGAGCGGTCGGCTGACTGCAGCCGCTTGAGGGCTTCGGGGAACATACCGCTCCAGAACAGAGCGAAATCGCCGATGTGCCGGTGGACTTCACGCTGGGGACGGGCCTGGCGGGCTTCCGCCTCCACCATCATTTCGGCCAGTTCCTCCAGCCGACGGCCGCCCGTATCGCGGATGCGGAAAATGGCATCCATTTTGACGAACCGCAGCTGCAGGTCCGTCAGATATTCGGTCAGCTGTGGATCGGCGACGCCAAGTTCCGCATGGAAAGTATGTTCGGTCAGTGCTGCGAACAGCTGTCGCAGGTAACTTCCGCTGGTGAGAACTGGTTTCATCTGGCTGTCCCCTTCAATGGAGTTGCGGTATGCCAGGCTCCTTTTCCGGTGCGAGCTGCTTCCTGTGGCTGGAGCGGTTACGCCTCCTGCCCGTTGCGGGCCTGTTCACTGGAGCTGAGGATTTCCCCGTGGCAGGGGGCCAGGTGCGTTCCCGCTGTGACCGGTTCTCTGCCGTCTGGAGAGGTGATCCGCGAGTGCGGAGAATCTGATCGTGTTTCTTCATCTTCGACACATCAGCCCCAGTCTATGTATTGTATTCCACAGGTCGACCCAAAGCACAGAAAATCGGATCGCCCCAACCGATATCTCATCAAGGGGTTGCGGCGGAAGAAATCTCCAGCGGGCAGTGCAGGCGGCTGCCAGTTCACCGCGCAAGCCAGGCAGACCGCGCAAGTCAGGCAGACGTGAAGTTGCCGCACACGCCTGAAAGCGGCCCCATTCGCCGGGGGGCCCCGATTGGGATTTTCTGGCGACCGATTGCCGGACGTCGCTCGCAAAACGGGGCTGCTTCCGCGCCTTCGGAATTCAGTTCTGTTATTCTGCGATGGTCGCCAGCGGCTGGCGGAAGTCCTGACAGGCCGGGACCATGGGAAACAGGAGCGGCCTGCCGGTGGCGTCAGCGGAGGTGCTCCACAACCAGAGACAGTTCAGCCAGAGATACAACGAGGACGGTGCGGCGTGAAAATCACCGAGATTGAGAGCTATGCCTGCGAAATTCCGCTGAAGCCGGAACGTCGGATGATCTCTGCCCTGGGGCAGCATATTGTGTCGCGGTATGTGCTGGTGCGGGTGAAGACGGACGACGGCCTGGAGGGCGTGGGTGAGGCCACGGTGATGCCCCGCTGGAGCGGGGAGTCGGTGTGGGGCACCAAAGCCCTGATTGACCACGTGCTGGCTCCGCTGCTGATCGGCCTCGATCCCCACGATATCGCCACCATCGATGACCGGATGGAAAAGGCGGCTGCGCTCAACTGGTTCACGAAGTCGGCACTGGAAATGGCCTGCTGGGATCTGCAGGGCAAGGCGGCCGGCAAACCCGTGTACGAACTGCTGGGCGGGCCGGTGCGGTCACTCGAGACGCGGTGCCGGTTCTCCATGGGGGCCTACCCGCTGGAACGGGCCACCCGTCGTGCTCAGGAACTGGTGGAAGAGGGCTTCACCACGATCAAGGTCAAGGTGGGCACGAATCCCGAGGAAGACATCGCCCGGGTGCGTGCTGTGCGGGAAGTGATTGGCTCGGAGCGTGCGATTGTGATCGACGCCAACTGCGGCTGGGATGCACCGACCGCGATTGACGCCGCCCTGAAGATGCAGGAACTGGGACTGAATGTCGGCGTGTTCGAGCAGCCCACGACACAGGGCGATTATGCGGCGCTGGCCGCGGTGCGGAAGGCAGTCGGGCCGGCGATGAAAGTCATGGCGGACGACATTGTGTTCGATCTGGTTCATGCCCGGGAGTGCATTCGCAACGAAGCCGTGGATGTGGTCAGCATTTATCCCGGCAAGTGCGGCGGCATTGCCCGCACGAAGACCATTGTCGATTACTGTGCGGAACACGGCATACCCTGCAGCATGGGGTCGAATCTTGAGTGGGACGTGGCCACGGCTGCCATGTGCCACATGTGCGTGGCCCTGCCCAACCTGAAGATCGAGGAATTCCCTGGAGATATCCTCGGACCGGAATATCATGAGATCCGCATCGCCAGAAATCCGTTGAAGATCAGCGGGCCGATGGTTTCCATCACCGACCAGCCCGGCTTGGGTGTCGATGTGGACTGGGACGTGGTGCGTCAGCATGTCTGCGTCTGAGCCGGAGAATTTGCGGGGCGGACTGTCCCGAAGTGCGGGAACCCGGCTTGTGAGAGAGTCCTGAGTTTCGCCGTTCGTTGTTCCACACCTGGCCCTGTCCTGTCCACGGAGGAACCGTGAGTTTTCAGGCAAACTGCCCGGCCTGTGCCGCCCCGGTCGTATTCGACATCACTACCTCGATTGCCACGGTCTGTGGCAGCTGCGGGACTGTGGTAGGCCGGGGCGATGGCGCGCTGGAAAACTACGGCAAAGTGGCCGATCTGGTGCAGACGGATTCGCCGCTGCAGCTGGGACTGCGGGGAAAGTACA
Source organism: Planctomycetaceae bacterium (assembly GCA_020426545.1). Taxonomy (GTDB): domain Bacteria; phylum Planctomycetota; class Planctomycetia; order Planctomycetales; family Planctomycetaceae; genus JAGQPV01. Next base: position 173 of record JAGQPV010000117.1, on the reverse strand, counting down.
AAGGCGTTCCCTTTGAAATCACGGGACGGGCGCAGCTGAAACATTCCGCCGGCGGTGTGTGGGATGAATGGTACGTGGCCTTTCGCGAAGGCAAACGGTGGGGCTGGCTGGCCGAAGCGCAGGGGCGGCTGTATCTCACCTTTGAAAAGGACGTCCCGCAGAATGTGAGCCTG
>JAGQPV010001178.1:278-535 GCA_020426545.1 Planctomycetaceae bacterium | reverse complement strand
GTCCCTCGATCTCATCACTGGTTACCGCCGCAGCCAGTGCCTCGTGTTTCGTCCGGGCGACAGCCGGTTTGCCGGACGTTCGCTCGACGAGGCCCTGCAGGCAGCCACCACCGACCCCGACTGCCGCATGGTGTGCCGCAACGGGGGGAGCGGGACCCGGATTGTGATTGACCAGCTGCTGGCAGACCAGCTGCAGGCCGGGCAGCGACCGCCCGGCTACGCTGTGCAGCCGAAGTCCCACAACGCAGTCGCTGCGG
>JAGQPV010001178.1:0-248 GCA_020426545.1 Planctomycetaceae bacterium | reverse complement strand
CATCACCACGGTGGCCCGCTCCTACGGTCTGGAGTGGATTCCCGTGCGGGACGAACATTACGACTTCACCGTGCCCCGTTCGCGGCAGGAGCGGCCCGCCGTCACCGAGTTTCGCCGCATTCTGGCCGATCCGGCCATGCGGGAGCAGTTGCGGTCGCTGGGCTTCGGCATCGACTGAATGTGAGCCGGCAGAGATCCTGCCACGCTTCCCGGTCAACGCTCACGGCTGACGCTTTCCTGCGGCGCCT
>JAGQPV010001177.1 GCA_020426545.1 Planctomycetaceae bacterium | reverse complement strand
ACCCGGCACAATGCCGAAGAACGCCCGCAGCACGAAACCCTGGGTGGCACGTCCCTGAGGAACGAAGGGCGTGGCCTCATCGAAAGCCCCTCTCCCGGCGGGAGAGGGGCTGGGGTGAGGGGTCTTTATGTTCCCGCATGGCTGCCCCCGTACCACCGACCACTGCACTGTATGCAATGTCCGTCGCCGTGAATTCGGGATGGACAGACGCGGGGCCAGCCACCGGAAAAGACGCTCGACAGAGCATGCCCACGCAAGCGTGGAGCATGCCACCCTGCCGCCCGACTTAACGCGACTTCTCACGACCGAGCGTGTCCCTCAGCTGATGGCGTAGGTGAAGTTGCCCTCGGCATCGACCGAAACTTCCACCTGGTCGATGGATTCCCCTTCGGCCATCCGGCCCAGGAACTCCGCCGACATCTCCGGCAGCAGGGTCCGCATCAGAATGTGATCGACATTCCGGGCACCCGAATCGACTTCGTGGCAGCGGGACGCGATCTGATCCACGAGTTCGTCCGAATAGCTGAACTCGGCAT
>JAGQPV010001176.1 GCA_020426545.1 Planctomycetaceae bacterium | reverse complement strand
GCTGGTGGACGTGACCTTCCAGGCCATGGCCCGGGAGGCCCCGGTGGAACCGAGCGAGGAGCTGCGGATTTACGTGCCCGGGCGGTATGTGCAGCAGAGTGACGACGGCGGCCAGGCCTTTGTGTGGGTGGCCGACCGGACCTCGGGAGTCGCCCGTCGTCAGCAGGTGGAAGCCGGCCGCGCCGGCCCGGATGGCATGACGGAAATCCTCAAAGGACTGAACCCGTCCAGCCGCCTGATCACGACCGGCCTCGAAGATCTGGAAGACGGCACACCGATTGAGGTCACGGGTGAAGGACCGGAGGTGTGACGGCCAGGGGTCGGGGGTCAGGATTCAGGGAAGACACGGAGCAGCAGGGGCCGGGTGGCACGCCCTGACGTGAGGAAGGGCGTGGTGCGATGCTGTCAGCAGCTCTGCCGACAGGTGGATAAGCCCCTCACCCCAACCCTTCTCCCGGCGGGCGAGGGGCGAAAGAGAAGACCACGCCCGTCGTTCCTCCGGGACGTGCCACCGGACCCGAAGTGCAGGAGCAGAGG
>JAGQPV010001175.1 GCA_020426545.1 Planctomycetaceae bacterium | reverse complement strand
GGTGGTGGGACTAGGCGACGTCTCAAAACGTCGTCCATCCCCCCCGCCAGACAAAGCTGCGATTGGGGCGACTCGGCTTGCGTTGCTTGACGGTGCAGCCTGTCGCTATGCGATCAGTTCGTCGACCACGCGGACATGAACGTCGGTCAGACGGAAATCGCGACCGGCGTAGTGGTACGTCAGCTTCTCGTGGTCGAAACCCATCAGCTTGAGAATGGTGGCATGCAGGTCGTGCACGTGGACCTTGTTTTCGACCGCTCGGAAACCGAACTCGTCGGTTGCCCCGTGGACGTATCCCCCTTTGACACCACCCCCCGCCATCCAAGTGGTAAAACCCCAATGGTTGTGGTCCCGGCCGTTGATCTTGCCAGCGTTCGACCCTTCTTTGGGAAGTTCGACGACCGGTGTCCGACCGAATTCGCCCCCCCAAATGACAAGCGTCTCATCCAGGAGACCGCGTTGTTTGAGATCCTTCACCAGCGCGGCCGAAGGTTGATCGACGTCGAGACACTGGTTCGGCAGTTGGGCTTTGAGCGAGACG
>JAGQPV010001174.1 GCA_020426545.1 Planctomycetaceae bacterium | reverse complement strand
CATGCAACCCGCGGTAATTCTCGCCATCGCCGTGACCATTGTCTTGGGCGGCATCTTGATCTTGCGACTGCACGCGTTTGTCGCGTTACTGCTTGCCGCGTTGACGGTTGCGTTGCTGACGCCGCAATCCACACTACGTACTTACGCCGACGAACAGGTTGCCAAAGGCGAATGGACCGAGAAAGCTGCTGGAAAATTCGCGAACTCCTCCGCACCAAGTCGAGTGGCGGAAGGATTCGGCAATACGTGTGCCAGCATCGGGATCTTGATTGCGATGGCGTCGATCATCGGCAAGTGCCTGCTCGATAGCGGTGCGGCGGACAAGATCGTACGATCGACATTGCGGTTGGTAGGCGAGCCTCGCGCGCCGGCGGCCTTTATCGCCAGCGGATTTCTGCTGGGGATCCCGGTCTTCTTCGATACCGTCTTCTATCTGATGATGCCATTGGGCAAAGCGATGCGACTGCGGACGGGCGGCAACTACTTGCTGTATATCTTGACGATTGTCGCCGGTGGCACGATGGCTCATTCGCTTGTTCCAC
>JAGQPV010001173.1 GCA_020426545.1 Planctomycetaceae bacterium | reverse complement strand
CGTCTATGCCGCAGCCGCTCAGTTTTCGCCGCAGGGCAACTTCACGCCGACGCAGGGATCGCCGCGCGAAATCTTTGTGCTGCTGCGCGGCAATGAACAAACGCCCGACATGCAGGAGGGCGTCGTCGGGCCGAGCGCCGTGGCGTCGCTTGCCCCGGCGGTCCATCGCGTGGAGTTGCCGCCCGACCACAACGAGGCGCAGCGCCGCGCCGCGTTGGCCGCGTGGATCGTCGACCGCGACAACCCGCTCACTTGGCGCAGCATCGTCAACCGCGTGTGGCATTATCACTTCGGCCAAGGGATTGTCGATTCGCCCAACGACTTTGGCAGGATGGGTACGCGCCCCACGCATCCGCAGCTGCTCGACTGGCTGGCGGCTGAGTTTCGCGACAACGGTCAGTCGTTCAAAAACGTGCATCGCTTGATTGTGACCAGCGCCGTCTATCGGCAGTCGTCGCAAAGCAACGAGCAGTCGGCTAAGATCGTAGCCGGGAACCAGCTCCTGTGGCGCATGCATCGCCGCAAGATGGAGGCCGAAGGGGC
>JAGQPV010001172.1 GCA_020426545.1 Planctomycetaceae bacterium | reverse complement strand
GAGGGCCGATGTGCGTTGAGCGTGCTACGTGAAGAACAAAGCTCGTCGCACGCTCGCCCTCCCCTCGCTTCGCTCGACCCTCCCGGAGGGAGGGTGACATGAAGTCGGGAGGGCAGCGAACTCACGCTCGGGCCGACAGTGCGGCCAGGACCTGATCAGTAATCATCTTCACCACGTCATCGCTGACAGCAGCCGGAGTGCTGCAGGATGACTGCTTTGCATACGCGGGCTCCTGCAGATAGCCGGGAAAGTCTGGTGCCTTGGGGAACGCACGCTGCACGGGGATTTGTTCTTTGTAACCATCGCGGAAGGCACTGTTGCCGCAGAGGTCACAGTTTTCGTTGTGAAAGCGAGGATCATCGAAGCCCAGCTTCTTCTTGAGATCCAGCAGTTCACGGCTCTTCTGCTCGTTGAGATACTCCGGCGGTCCCAGTTGCTTCGACAGCAACAGGATGCGGCAGTAGGCATCGAGAATTTCAGTCTTCCAGTAGGCATCTACCAGATCTTTGCCGAACGACACGGTTCCGTGATTCTTCAGGATAAT
>JAGQPV010001171.1 GCA_020426545.1 Planctomycetaceae bacterium | reverse complement strand
GGCCGCAGGGCAGGTGCTCATATACGGCAAGCCCTATCCGGAAGTGCGCCGCCTAGTGGCGTACGTGCCGCAGAGGGGGAGCGTGGATTGGGACTTTCCGACGAGCGTCGAGGACGTCGTCATGATGGGGCGTTACGGCGCCCTCGGGTGGTTCAGGAGGCCGAGTGCGAAGGAGCGCGAGCTCGCCGCTTCGGCGCTCGAAAAGGTGGGCATGACACGCTTTGCAGGACGGCAGATCAGCCAGCTTTCGGGCGGGCAGCAGCAGAGGGTGTTCCTCGCGCGCGCTCTTGTCCAGGACGCGGACGTTTATCTTATGGACGAGCCGTTCCAGGGGGTCGATGCGACGACCGAAAGGGCGATAGTCGCACTTCTCCAGGATCTACGCGCGGCGGGGAAGACCGTGGTCGTCGTGCATCACGACCTCCAGACAGTCCCCGAGTATTTCGACTGGGCTACGCTTCTTAATGTACGGCTAATAGCGAGCGGCCTTGTCGAGCGGGTCTTTACCGACGAGAATCTCCGCCTGACCTACGGCGGGCACGTA
>JAGQPV010001170.1 GCA_020426545.1 Planctomycetaceae bacterium | reverse complement strand
CGAACCAGTAGGGAATGTGCGCCACATGCAGCGAGAGGATCGCCCCGGCCACAAGCCACAGGCGGATGGATGACAGCGGAACCAGCACCAGACAGGCAGCGGCGGTCATCGCCAGCGGAATCAGGCCGAGCGTCAGCTGCAGACTCGCCAGCAGACGGACAAACGCATTCTGCGCTGCCAGCTCCGGCGTGAGTTCCTCAGCCCATTCGTCGTACTGGGCAATCACCCGCGGGCCCAGCCGCTGTTCGCCGCGAGTCACATTATAAAACCCGTACACATGCCGCGGAGTATAAGTGTCGGTATAGACCTGGTAGGGCGTCTTCAGAACCTCGCCCGTGATCGAACCGCTGTAGAGCATCAGCACCACCAGGCCGGCCGCCAGCGGCCCGGCCAGAGACACCGATTCCCGCAGCGGGTGCCGGGAAATCGAAACTGCACCGAAGGCGGAACCAGCTTCCGCGCCATCGGGCACACTGAGCTTCCGCTGCCGCCACCCCCGTACCAGGCGAACCGCCGTCCACAGCCCGAACGGCAGGCCGATCGCA
>JAGQPV010001169.1 GCA_020426545.1 Planctomycetaceae bacterium | reverse complement strand
CCGGCCTTGTCAGCGGGGCCGTCCGGCGCGACGTCCGCAACGAGGGCGCCCTTATGATCCTTTAGTTTCATGCTGTCCGCGATGTCGGGGGTTACTTCCTGAACGTAGACCCCTATCCAGCCCCTGACGACCTTGCCGTTGCTGCGGAGCTGGGCGACGACGTCCTTGGCCATGTTTACCGGTATGGCGAACCCAATGCCCTGGCCGCCGGCGATGATCGCAGTGTTTACACCCACGAGCTCGCCGCTGAAGTTAAAGAGCGGCCCGCCGCTGTTGCCGGGGTTAATGGCGGCGTCGGTCTGTATGAAGTCGTCGTAGGAGCCGAGGCCGAGGGACCTGCCCTTGGCGCTTATTATTCCCGCCGTGACCGTATGGCCGAGCCCGAACGGGTTACCGATCGCAAGCACCCAATCGCCTATTTCGAGTGTGTCGGAATTCCCGAACCTGACTGCGGGCAGCTTTTCCTTGGGTTCTATCTTGAGGAGTGCCAGATCCGTTTTCGGATCAGTCCCTATGATTTCGGCGCTGTATACATCGCCGTTCTGG
>JAGQPV010000116.1 GCA_020426545.1 Planctomycetaceae bacterium | reverse complement strand
GGTTATTCTCTGCGGCCTTTGCGATTTTCTGCGGTGAAACTGTTTCTGCACTCGAAGATGGCCGGCACAGCCGGCCCTACTGCAGAATTGCGCCTTGTAAGAACCGATTCGTCACGTAGAGAAGTCAGGCAATAGCCTGACCTACAGAAGTGCAGACCCGCGGGAGATGTCACTGCAGCTTCCGCTCACACCGCGGCCGGGGATTCCACCTGGCGGATGAGGATTTCGCCTTTGCCTGATTCCAGCAGGTCGCCTGAGTACCGCAGGTAGTCGGCGTGGAACAGTTCTTCCGGCACGGGGAAGCCCTGCTGCTGCAGGTGTTTCAGGCAGATTCGCAGGAAGACGGGCTGGTAGATGGTGGCCCGACGGAAGGTGGGCAGCATGTCGGGCACATGTTCCGGCTGGAAGAACACAATGGTGCCCCGCTTCATGCCCGGGCCGGGGCGGATGCCGGCTTCGCCGAACAGCAGGATTGTGCCGGCCAGCATCGCCACGCCGGGCGCATCGCCCGAACGGCCGGCGACGGCGATCAGGCCCCTGCGCATGGAATGGCCCAGCTCGTTGCCGGCGTTCCCGTGAATCAGGATTTCGCCGCCCGTCATCCCCTTGAGACCGCCCCGGTACACCGAACCCACCAGGTGGCCGGCGTTGCCCAGCACGCGGATGCGGCCGCCGTGCATTTCGGCCCCCGTCCAGTCGGCCGTGTTGCCGGTGACGAGGATTTCACCGCCCGTCATCTCGGCGCCCAGGTGCATGCCCGCGTCGCCTTCCACGCGAATGGTGCCCTCGGCCAGGTGCGTGCCGATCAGCTTGATACGGCTGCAGTCTCCCTGCCAGATCAGTTCGTTGTCGTCGCTGGCCGAACCGCTGACATCGCAGTACTGGCCCAGCTCAACCTGCCGGTTGCCCTGCTGCACCAGCGTGCGGCGGATGTCGTCGGGAGACTGCTCGCGGAGAGTCTCCAGCCTCACCGTATCGACTTCCAGCGGGATGGTGATGGTTTCACGGACCGAGATCACAACTGGCATGAGGACCGCCTGGCCAGATAAGGTGGAAATACGGGAACGGGTGCGAGCACGTTCCCGGCGGAGGAAACAAACCGGTTCGCCGGTGCACAGGCCCGGTTATTGGGATTCCTGTTCCGCCTCACGCTACCGGTGGACAGGCCCGGCTGCAAGGTTGGCCGGCCGACCGGGCACTACCCCCGGCCCGGGGAACGCGATACATTGACAGCTGTGAAGGAGACATCGTTCGCTGGCGGCCCGCCTGTTCCACAGGGCGGGCCCGCGCGGGCGGGAAACCCGCGTTGGCGGGAAAAAGATGTGTCCGTGGCCCTGCACCGGGTGGAGGAGCGATTTCGTGAGCCGTGAAGACGACCTGGCACTGCTGCATGAGTACACCGAGAACCCGGGGCTGGTTCGTCACATGCTGGCTGTGGAAGCCGCGATGCGGGCCTGGGCCCGCCGGCTGGGTGAAGACGAGGAGACCTGGGGCACCGTGGGGCTGCTGCACGATTTCGATTATGAACGCTGGCCCGACCCGCCCGATCACCCGCTGAAGGGCTCGGAGATTCTCAAAGAGCGGGGCTATCCGGATCACATCATCTACGCCATCAAATCGCACGCGGATTACCTGCCCGACTGCCCCCGCGTTTCGCCGCTGGACAAGGGCCTGTATGCCTGCGACGAGCTGTGCGGGTTCATTACGGCCTGCGCGCTGGTGCGGCCCGGCCGGCTGGAGGGACTGAAGGCAAAGAGCGTGCGGAAGAAGATGAAAGCCGCCGGTTTCGCCGCCAAGGTCAACCGGGACGATATCATCAACGGGGCGGAAGACTTCGGCGTGGAGCTGAACGAACACATTGATTTCTGCATTGCCGCCATGCAGGAAATCGCCGCCGAACTCGACCTGCTGGTGGAAGCCGAGAGCAGCGGAAGCGATGCGTGAACGCCTGCCGGTGGTGGATCTGTTCCGGAGCAGAACCCCCCTGAATACCTGCAGTTATCTGTCCGCGGAGACTTCTTCGCTGGAGTATCGGGTGATTCCCGATCTCACGGCGGAGATTTTTCAGTTTCTGCTGGAGCGGGGCTGGCGTCGCCAGGGACTGAGTATCTTTCGCCCGGCCTGCCCGGCCTGCCGGAAGTGCATCAGCCTGCGGGTGGATGTGCAGAATTTCCGACCGACCAAGAGCCAGCGGCGGGCCCTTCGCCGGAATGAGGATGTGACCGTCTCGGTGCATCCGGCGACGGTTTCCGAACGCCATATGCAGCTGTTCAACAGCTGGCATGCCGACATGCATCTGCGGAGCGGCTGGACTCCGCAGGAACTGACCGCTTCAGATTACTTCGAGTCGTTTCTGTCTCAGGACTGCAACTTCGGCCGTGAGTTCCGCTATCACCGGGAGGGGAAGCTGGTCGGCGTGGGCCTGGTGGATGTGGTGCCCGAAGCGGCCTCCAGCGTGTACTTCTATCACGACCCCGCCTGGCGGTCGGACAGCCCGGGCACGTTTTCGGCACTTCAGGAAATTGAGTGGGTTCGCCAGCATGGGGGGAAGTGGCTGTACCTGGGCTACTGGATTACCGAATGCCCTTCGATGAACTACAAGAACCGGTTCCGGCCTTATGAAACCCTGGCGGAATACGTGGGTGACGACGAGGAGCCCAGCTGGTCGGCTCCGGCGGAGTGACCGCATGCGATACGCCTGTCCCGTTGATGGTTCCCCTTAGAAGGGGCGAAATCCGTTGCCCGCAGTCGTTGCCGACGGGCAGATCTGGCCTGGCGGACCGTAACCTCCCGGGCCGGAATGCCAACTCCAGTATACCGGTTTCTCCCTGCGCCAGCGTATCCGCCGGGATCAACCGCCGTGGAAGGGACGCGTCGGAAGGCTGGTTTCCGCTGAAAGCTGGCTGGAGGAACCCTGCGGCGCAGGACAACGCGGAGAGTTTATTCAACGAGATTACCCCGCCCGCGCGAGGGCACAGCTGCAGGAGTACGACGGTTTTGCGCTGGTCAGACGCTGCAAGCCCAGGTTCTTTCCCTGTCACAGCTTCCGGTGACAGTCCGGGTTCCGGCAGTGGGCCGGGGCCGGGGCGGACATCCCGCAGGCTGTTTCTGGGCAGTGTGGCGGCCTTGTGCTGCGGCTCGACGACTGGCCGGGCGGAAGGCGACTGGGAGATTACCCCAGCCGGAGAACGGGCGCTCGACCAGGGTCTGGAGTGGCTGGCCCGCAACCAGGGCCCGAAGGGGAACTGGGGTTCGGACGATCTGGGGCTGGTGGCGCTGGGGGCCTTATCATTCGCGGCGGCCGGCCACCTGCCGGGACGGGGCCGCTATGGCGATGTGATCGACCGGGCGGTGCAGTATGTCGTGCGGAGTGCGCGGCCTTCGGGCCTGCTGAACATCGCCAACCCGCAGCGGGACATGTACAATCATGGCCTGGCAACATTTGTGCTGGGGCAGATGTTCGGCATGACGCGGGATCCACAGCTGTCCCGCGTGCTGGACCGGGCCCTGAAGCTGATTTACTCCACTCAGTGTGATGATGGCGGCTGGGACTACCGGGCGAAGCGGCAGCGGAACGGGCACGACCTGAGCCTGTCGGTGATGCAGGCCAAAGCCATTCGCAGTGCGGTCGACAGTGGTCTGGAGGTTCCGCCGGAGGTCGCCCGGCAGGCAATTCACAGCGTGCGGATTCGCTACCGGGCCAGTAATGGTTCGCGGGATCCCGATGATCCCCGGACCCGGATGGGGCCGGGGCAGTTCACATACAATGGCAGCCGGGGCACGACGGCCATGGCGGCTGCGGGGGTGGTGTGCCTGCAGGAATTCGGCCAGTACGACGACTGGCGAATCTCCCGCAATATGGATGTGATTCGCCGCGAGATCCAGCAGCTGAAAATTCCCACCGACCGCAATGGCCGGGTTCCGTGGGATGCCTACACGCTGTACTACGTGGGCCAGGCAATTTATCAGGTGGGAGGCGGAATCTGGCGGGAATGTTATCCCATCCTGCGGGACCATCTGATTGCCTCGCAGGTCGAGCGACCGGCCGACCCGAAGCAGGACGGGCACTGGACCAGCACCCGGCATGTGGGCGGAGTTCCCGGTCAGTTGTATGGCACATCGACCGCCTGTTTCATTCTGGCCATCCCCAACCGGTTTCTTCCCATTCTGCAGGAAGGCAAAATCGAGGGGCTGCGAAAACAGCTGGGCAGCGACTGAAACCGGTGGAGAACGCGATCACTGCAGCGGAAAAACGTCCCGCATCGGGGCCATTCACTTCTCTCAGAATCCTGGAAAACCGGGCCGGTCAGCTGCTGACCTCCGGACAGGTTATTTAAGTAATGCTGAGTTTTCTTGCCGTCGGGTTTGCTGTTGCCGGAATTGCGGCGGCAGCCGGGCCTGTCATCATCCATCTGCTCAATCGCCGCCGGCACCGGACGGTGAACTGGGCTGCTATGGATTTTCTGCGCGAGGCCATGCAGCGAAACCGCAAGACGCTGCAGCTGCGCGACGTCCTGCTGCTGCTGCTGCGGGTGAGCTGCGTGCTGCTGTTCGGTCTGGCGCTGGCCCGCCCGTACCTGACAGCTGGCTGGCAGTCGCTGTCGGGCGTGCTGCTCGGCACGGCGCTGGCGGCACTGGTGACGTTGATCGCACTGGCCGGGACGGTCGTGGCCTCCGGCCGAATGCGGTGGGCGGCAGGTCTCGTCTGCCTGCTGGCTGCTGCCGGGTGCGGGCTGGGTGTTTACTCCGCCAGTTCGGCTGCCCGTCTCGATACGACGGCCGCCGTGTCCGACCATGCCCCGGTGCATGCGGTGCTGGTGCTCGACAACAGTATGAGCATGGGCTGTCAGTCGCTCGGAGGTACCCGGCTGGATGAAGCCCGCGCGCGGGCCCGGGCCTTCATCGACGAACTGCCGGCGGAAAGCCGCATGACAATCATCCCGCTGTGCGGTTCGGCCTCGGAATGGAGCCTGGACGCCTGCCGCACCCGGGAAGATGCCCGCGACGCCCTCGACCGGATTGAAGTGGTCGACCGGGCAGGCAGTGCGGCCCGCGCGGTGGAACTGGCCATTGGTGCCTGCAGGCAGGTTCCGGAACTGGAGGCTCGCCGGATCGTGTTCCTCAGCGACCAGCAGCTGACCACCTGGCAGGCCGCGATTGACAGCACAGCCCTCGAACAGCTGCCCGAACTGCAGGTGGTGCAGGTCGGCACGGAAACCCCGGCCAACCTGGCGGTTACCAGTCTGACCCTGCGGGATGGCGTGGCCGATGTGGAAACGCCTTCCAGCTTTCTGGTTCGCATCCGTTACGACGGCAGCCAACCGCTCGATGCCGCTCAGGTCACACTGCAGGTGGCCGGTTCGCCGGTCGCCTCGCGAACCGTCGCGCTGGAACCGGGACAGGAGCGGGAACTGGAATTTCGCTGGCAGTTTGATGCCAGTGTGGAACCCGGCCGACCGGCTTTCGTGCCTGTTTCGGTCGCGGTCCGTACGGATTCCAGCCTGGGCGACAGCCTGCCCCGCGACAACCAGCGGCACCTGGCCGTGCCCGTGGTGGCGGGAATTCCCGTGGTCTTTATCGACCAGCTGGGCAGCGATGGCGAGATTCCCCAGCAGAATCTGTATGGCGAAACGTACCGCCTCCGCCGCTGGCTGGCTCCCCGGCAGCGGGATGAAGAACACACGCGGCAGCTGGTCCGCATCCGCCACCTGACGGTGGATCAGGTCGATATCGAAAGCCTGCAGGATGCCCGCATGGTGGTGCTGGCGGGGGTCAAGCAGCCCGGCCCGGCCGTGCCGCTGCTGAGAGAATACCTGCTGCAGGGCGGCCAGCTGCTGGTCGCTGCGGGAGGAGAGTTCGACCCGGCCAGCTGGGACAGCCAGGCCTGGCTGGGAGGGCAGGGGATTCTGCCGGCACCACTACTCCCCGAAGCGTTTGGACAGTCGCTGGAAGAAACCAGTGCTACCGCAAAGCTCAACCCGTTCCTGCTCGATACTCGCTCGCTGGAACACAACTGGTTTCTGATTGAAGGCAGCTCCCGCGAGGAGCTGGAAGACCTGTATCGCACACCGCTGTTTTTCAAAGCCGTGCAGGTTCCACCGCTGGAGGAGTTCTCCCGCGAACTGCTGAATGCCGAACAGAAGCGAATCGAATCCGAACAGGCTTTCATTCAGGCGGCCAGGCAACGGGAAGCCAACTGGGAGCAGCTGGAACAGCAGGGGCAGCTGGGCGAAACCGAGCAGGCTCTGCAGGCGGCTGATCGCCGCCGGCTGAGAGAACTGAACCCGCAGTGGTGGGTCTGGCGGGATCCCGCAGCCAGTATTCCCGACCAGCGTCGCACACCCGCCGAACAGGCCCGCGCGGGGCTGCCGTCGGTGCTGGCTTCGTGGGAAGGCAACAGCCTGCCGTTTCTGGTCGAACGGCGAATCGGGCAGGGCCGGGTGGTGTTTGTCGCCACGGGCACTGGCTCCGGCTGGAATGTTCGCCTGACCGATGGCTCGGCCATTATTCTGTTCGACCGCATTCTCCGCAGTCTGCTGGAAAGCAGTCTGCCCGATCACAATTATGCGGCCGGCCAGAACATTGTGCTGCCCGTGGACCGCAGCGAAGAACTCGAGTACCGGCTCAGCCGGCCCGCTGCCGATCAGTCGACCGATGCCCCGCTGCAGGTGGCTGAAGCATCGCCCGGTGTGGAACAGAACGAACCCGACCTGACTGCCGGAACCGGACTGGCGGAAGTGTCCGCGTCTGCCGATTCCAGCCCGTTTTCAACCAGCAGAACTCCTGACGAAATTCTGCCGGTGGAAGCGACTGGTGAGGAAACGTTTGGAGTGCGAATTCGCGATCCGCTGATTTCCGGCCACTATTCGATTACGGCCTGGCAGACTCCTGAAAACTCGGAGCAGTCGGCCCGTACGAGAGTTCGCGAGCAGGTGCTGGCCGTCAACTCGCCAGCGGCCGAGTCGGACCTGCGAACGCTTTCCGCGGAAGGCCTGCTGGAGCGCCTGGGAGCGGGCAACTGGAGATGGGTCGCTCCTGGCGAACCGATTCCGCTGGAAGGTGCCGCCGTCCACGGTCGGGACCTGTGGAAACTGCTGCTGAAACTTGTACTGGCCGGCCTGCTGCTGGAGATGCTGATTCTGGCCCGTCCCGGCTGGCGTCGCCGACGTGCGGAGACCGCGCCCGGCACGCTGCCATCCGCAGCGGTTCCGCTTTCCGGGGCAACCCCCTCAGCGACGGGAGCACAGTCCCGATGAACTGGCTCCGCTCTGTCTTTGAACAGTTTTCCGGGTTGTCCGGCAGCGAAACGGTTCGCAGCCGCTGGTCGTTCGCGGCCAGCTGGTTCAGCTCCGGCTGGCTGCTTTTTGCCTGCCTCGCACTGATCGCCGGCTCGCTGCTGTTCTATCTGCGGTTTCAGTCGCACGGTTCCCGCAAGGCCCGCTTTGCACTGGGCCTGCTGCGGGGAACGATTCTGTGCCTGCTGCTGATTACCCTCGCCGACCCGATCCGTGAAGTCACCCGCGAGGAACATCCGCCGCCCCTGCTGTGGGTGCTGGTGGATGGCTCCGAGAGTATGAACATCGCCGATGCTCTGACGCAGGAGGAACAGCAGCGGCTGGCGACTGCGGTGGGTCTGGAAGAGTTTCAGAAGCAGCGGGAAACCCGGAAACAGCAGGCTGCCGCCGATTCCGCCGAAGAGGCCGCCCTGGTGGAGGCTTCCGCCACGGCGGACACCTCTCCCGCCCAGCCGGAACCGGAACCTGCTCCGCTGGACGGCGACAGCGACCGTGTGCCGAGAATTGACTATGTGCGGGCGCTGCTGGCTCGCGAGGGCAAAGACAATCTGCTCCGCCAGCTGAGCAGCCGTTTCCGCCTGCGGGGTTATGTCTTTGGCGGTTCGCAGACAGGGGGAACCGGGCTGCGGCCACTCCCGCTGGCGGGTGATGACGAGGCGGGCGACTTCGACCCCGAAGAGCTCGAACAGCAACTGACAGCCGAAGGGCCGCTGACGGCTATTGGCGATGCGCTGACCGATCTGGCCGTGCGGCATGCCACCAGTTCTCTGGCGGGTGTGGTGCTCATCAGCGACTTCGATCAGAACAGCGGTCGCGGCCCCGTGGATGCCGCCCGGCAACTGGGCCGGCCCGTGTTCGCGGTGGGGGTCGGCCCGAAATCGGCCACCGACCTGGCTGTCGATCTGCAGGCTCCCCTCAAGATGAAGAAGGGCGAGCAGTCCACCGTCACCGCCACACTCCGCCAGCAGGAACTCACCGGCGAGCAGGTTTCGCTGCGGGTCCGTGCTCACCGTGCCGGCGGGCCGGAAACGGGGGAATCGGGCGAATCCATCGCCATCGGTACGAAAACCGTTCGGTTGGAACACGCCACGCAGCCGGTGGAATTCCCCTGGACACCCGACCGCACCGGACGGTTCGTGTTCACGGCGGAAGTCGACCCGCTGGAAAGTGAGATCGTCACCGGAAACAACATCGCCCAGCGGGAAGTCACCATTATCGATGACTTCATGCGGCTGTTGTTTGTGGAGCACGAGCCCACCTGGGAATGGCGGTTCATCAAGGAAGTGTTCCACCGGGATCAACTGGTGGGCACGCGGGGCTTCCGCACCTTTCTGCGTTCCTCGGATCCGATTGTCCGCGAGCAGAACGAACTGTTCGTCAACACGCTGACATTACCCCGCCGCGAATTCTTCAAGTACGACGTAGTCTTCCTCGGCGATATGCCGGCCGCCAACCTCCGCACCCGCTTCTGTGAAATGCTGGAAGAATTCGTCGGTCAGTTTGGTGGCGGCCTGGTGGTGCTGGCCGGCCCGCGGTTCGGGCCCGGTCAGCTCGCGCAGACTCCCCTCGCCGATATGCTGCCGGTGATTCTCGATCCCGATGCCCGCCTTCGCGATCAGCAGGAATTCCGCCTGCAGCGGACAGCTCTGGCCAGTCAGTACGATTTTATGCAGCTCGGCAAAACCGCTGAAGAAAATGACAAAGCCTGGGACAACCTGGGCCGGCTGCCGTGGTATCAGCCCGTACGCCGGCTCGAACCGGGCTCTTCGACGGTGCTGGCGGAACACCCGGTCGATACCTGCGTGGATGGCCGCACCAAGCAGCCGCTGATTGCCATTCGCCGTTATGGCCGCGGCGAGGTGGTGTATGTGGGCATCAACGAAATGTGGCGGCTTCGCCGGAAGTACGGCGAAGAGTATTACCGTCAGTTCTGGGGACAGATGATTCACCGGCTGGGGCTCAGCCATGCTCTGGGCAGTCGCAAGCGGTTTGTTGTCCGCACCGATCGCCAGCAGTACCAGGCCGATGACCGCGTCCTGCTGACGGTGGAAGCCTACGACGAGAACTTCGAGCCGCTCACCGAAGACGCGCTGCCCGAACGCACGCTGGCTGGCGAACTGCTGCGGCCTCTGGTGGCGGGTTCAACTGCCGAACCCGTCAGTCAGCTGAAGCTGGCCCAGCTGAAGCCGGGAATTTTCGAAGTGCGGGTGCCCGTGTTCGATGCGGGAGAATACCGCGTCCGTGTGACGGATCCCCTCACCGAGCAGCCGGTGGAAGTGCATTTCCAGGTGGCGAATGTTTCGGTGGAACGCCGCAGCGCGGTCCGGGGTTCGGCAATTCAGCAGAATGTGGCCACCAGTACGCGGGGCCGGGCTCTCGAACTCGACACACTGGCGGCCGCCCTGGAAGAATTCAATCCGCCCCGGCTGACGGAAACCACCGTGCGGATTGATCCGCTGTGGACCACGGGTCTGTGGTTCGGCCTGATCGTTCTGCTGATGCTCTGCGAATGGTTCTTCAGAAAGTGGGTTCACCTGGCATGACGCAGCTGGCCGTACTGCATTCTGGTCTCGGTCGCCTGAGAACCGCACGGGCTGCGGTCCGCTGGGGTATGGCCGGATCCGCGCTGGTCATCGCGGTGCTGGTCGTTCTGGCCATCGCCTTTGTGATCGACTGGCAGCTGCAGCTCGACCGACTGCAGCGGCTGGTGCAGCTGGTGATTGTGCTGGCCGCGCTGGGCTGGGCCTGCTACCGCTGGTGCCTGCCGTGGCTTCGGCAGCAGGAAACCGAACTGGATGTCGCCCTGGCCGTCGAGCAGCGGCAGCATATCGAGTCCGATCTGGTCGCCGCGCTGCAGTTCGAATCAGCCGATGCAGCGGCCTGGGGTTCGCCCCAGCTGGAACAGGCCGTGATTCGCTATGTTGATGATTTCAGTCGCAGCAGCCTGAATGTCTTCGAGGGATTCGACTGGGGAACACTGCGCCGCCGGGCTCTGCCGGCAACGGTGATGCTGCTGTCCGCCCTGGCGCTGACTTTACTGTATCCCGGTTATGCCTCGGCCTTCTTCAATCGATTGCTGCTGGGCTCGGCCCATTACCCGTCTGCCACCCGGATCGACCAGGTGCTGATTAACGGTCAGCCGGTCGATCTGCTGTCCGGCGAACCGGTCGTGTTCCGCAGTCCTCATGGTCGGCCGCTCGTCTTTGAAGTGCACAGCTCGGGGGTGCTGCCGGCCAGCGGCCAGGTCGAGCTGGAAGGACTCCGTCAGGGAGTGCTGGTTTCCCTGCCGTTCTCTGCTGCACAGTCAAACCAGCGGCTTCCCCGGTTTGCCGGCGATCCCGTTCCTCCCGCTGAAGACTCCACCGCAGGCGATGGCAGTTCCGCGGAGAAACCCGCCGGCCAGACGGACACAGCCACCACAGACACGACACACCCCCGACGGGGGAAGGGCCAGTACACGGCCCGCCTGCCGCAGCTGGTGGACTCCGCCCGGCTGCAGATTACGCTCGGCGATGCATGGACCGACCCGCGAACGATTGAGGTCATTCCACTGCCGGTTGTGCTGCCGGAGGTCACCATCCTGCCTCCCTCCTATGCGACGGGCATGGCGGAAGAGAACGATGTGCCTCCCGGCCTGCTCCAGCATTCCGTGCTGGAAGGTTCCGGCATTCAACTGGCAGTCCGCTGTGCCAACAAGGAACTGGCCAGTGCTGTGGTTACGGTGGATGGCAAGTCGATCCCGCTGGTAGCCGAACCGGGCAACCGTTCGCTGTGGAACCTGACCGACGCCGAGTCGCCCTTCCGCCGGATTACTGCTCCGTTTGAATACCGGATTCAGGTAACCGACGCCGACGGGCTGCAGCTGCCCCGGCCGGTGCGAGGGCAGGTGCGGCTTCGCATCGACCGGGAACCACGGGTAGCTGCGGCTTTTTCCAGCACCCGCTATCTGCCCACCGCTGTGCCCAGGCTCTCGTGGGGAGCCGGTGACGATTTCGGTATCAGTGCCGTCAGGCTGCATGTGCAGGTGGTTCGCGCCGATGGCCGCGAGGACGAGCGTGTGGAAACCGTCTACGAAAAAGCCCCCGCCACGCAACCGGCTCGCCGGCTGCGGGACAGCTACGATTTCGACCTGGGCAATTTGCAGCTGGCCCGGGGCGACGAGTTGAAGGTGGCTGTGGAAGCCGTGGACTGGCGGGGCGACCTGCCACCGAAGTCCACTTTGAGTGAACCGCTGATTCTGCAGATTACCGACCGGGAAGGCATTCTTGCCAGCCTGCTCGAATCGGATGAACGGACTGCCCGTCAGCTCGATGCCATCATCGAGCGCCAGCTTGGAATTGGAGAAACCCGATGAACCTTCGCCGCGCCAGCCAGATGATTCCGCTGTTTGCCATGGCTCTGGTTCTGCTGCTGCCGCCCGGCCGGGCCGGTGCTGTTGACGGGACTTCGCTCCGCCGCAGACAGCTCGATCAGCAGCGGGCCCGCATTATGGCGCGGGAACTGATTGATACAATTCTGGCCGTCCAGCTGCAGCAGCTGGAGGAAAACGGGCTGACCGATCTGCCGATTTACCGCGACATCCGCACGATGCGGGCCAGCATCGGCGAGCTGGTCGAAACGGAAATGAACTCCGTGGTGGCCATACTGGCTGCCGCCCAGCAGGCGA
>JAGQPV010001168.1 GCA_020426545.1 Planctomycetaceae bacterium | reverse complement strand
GGATTCGTCGGCGATCAGTTCGACCTGAAGTCCGTAGCCGCGGCCGCGATGCGGGCCATAGGCGAAGTGGACGCTTTCGTCGCTCCAGAGCCGCATCGCCTTTTCGGAGTAGATGAAATTGCGGCCGACGATCGTCAATCCGTTGGGACCGACGATGCGGACGTTGCCCTGCAGGGCGCCGCCGATGATGCGTCCTGGATCCGGGTCGGTCACCTGAAAGCGATTGGCGAATTTGAGGTAAGCCGATTCGCCGACGACCGTCACGGGTTGTTCGTTCTCCGGCCGATCGCGCGGCATGTAGATCATGGCGAAGGGGCGAAACCGGACGGCCTGGTCGTTCTCCACCGGCTCCCATTCGTTGGCGTAGACGAACGCTTCCGCCGTGCGGATCTGGTATTTCGCTTTCGCGGCCCAAGGTTGAGAGGCCAGGTATTTCTCGGCCATCCGCACGTTTTCGGGCGGCGGAGGCGGCGCTTCGGTCGAATGCAGCAGAGCGAGCCCGCCCTGATCGCCCGGCGTCGCGAACGGGCTGATCGCGACGGAGTAAAG
>JAGQPV010001167.1 GCA_020426545.1 Planctomycetaceae bacterium | reverse complement strand
GGCGCGTTGGCGTACGCCGAACTTGTGTTGCTCGTCGATGACGACCAGTCCCAGCTTGGCGAAGTGAACGTTGTCTTGCACCACGGCCTGCGTGCCGACGATGATGTCGACCTCGCCCGCGGCGATGCGCTCGAGGTTCTTTTGACGTTCGCTGGCCGTGAGCGAACCGACCAGCAACGCAACGCGAACTTTGCTGGCGGAGAGCGCCTGCGTAAGTGTGAGGGCATGCTGTCGGGCGAGCACTTCGGTGGGGGCCATCAGCACGGCTTGATGACCGTGCGCGACGGTGACCAACATAGCGTAGAGGGCGACCACGGTTTTGCCAGAGCCGACGTCGCCCTGCAGGAGGCGATTCATCGGGTGGTTGCGGGCCATGTCGGCATTGATCTCGCGGATGGCCTGCTGCTGGTCGCCGGTGAGGGTGAACGGGAAGCGGCGACGGATGCGGGCGTCGATCTTGGCGGTGGTCTCCAGCGGCGGGGCTTTGCGGCCGGAGTGAATTTGCTTCCGCTTCATGGCGACCGCGAGCTGCAGCGTGAGCAGTTCCTGAT
>JAGQPV010001166.1 GCA_020426545.1 Planctomycetaceae bacterium | reverse complement strand
AGTTCGACGCGCCAACGACGTTCGATCAGTTTGATCTGTCGACGCACACGCCGTTTGCCACGGAGGACGACCTCGGCGACTTGGCGCCGGTCGGCGTCCAATCGCTCGGGGCGGCGATCGCCGTGGAACACCTCAGGGTGCTTCGCGACGTGTACTACATTCATGGCAGCCATTCCCGGCGTCGCTACTTGCTCGACTTCAACGACGACGACTTGGCGAGCGAGTCGGGCGCCCGTCGCATCTTGTCCGATCCCGCTCGTTGGGGCGTCTTTGAAGACGCCGAGGAAGCCCACTATCGCATCGGGCCGGAAAAATACTTCATGCTGGGAGACAACAGTCCCGCCAGCAAGGACGGCCGCTTGTGGGCTGAAGACATGATCAGCAGCTACGTCGATCGCGACCTGTTGATCGGCAAGGCGCTCTTCGTGTATTGGCCGCACGCCGAGTACTTTGTGCAAATCCCGGGACTGGGCGTGCGGGTTCCGCTGATGCCCAACTTCCGTCGCATGGGGTTCGTTCGCTAGTCGCCGCTGTTCGCGCAGAGACCGTTC
>JAGQPV010001165.1 GCA_020426545.1 Planctomycetaceae bacterium | reverse complement strand
CAGAGCTTCTTGATGAAATCCGCGGCGTATCCGAAGAAACCACTACAGGCGTTCATGCCCTGTACAAAATGCTGAAAAAGGGCGAGCTGAAAATGCCTGCCATTAACGTTAATGACTCCGTTACCAAGAGTAAATTTGACAACCTGTATGGTTGCCGGGAGTCCCTGGCTGACGGTATCAAGCGCGCCACCGACGTAATGCTGGCTGGCAAGGTAGCCGTTGTTGCCGGTTATGGCGATGTGGGTAAAGGATCCGCTCAGAGCCTTCGCGCTTACGGATGTCGCGTGATTATCGCTGAAATTGATCCGATCTGCGCTCTGCAGGCGGCCATGGAAGGCTATCAGGTGGACACAATGGATGCCTGGGCCTCTACAGCCGATATCTTTGTAACCACCACCGGTAACAAAGACATTGTTACTCTGGATCACATGAAGAAGATGAAAGATGGAGCCATCGTTTGCAACATCGGTCACTTCGACACAGAGATCCAGGTAGCTGCTCTTAACAACTCCGGAGCAAAGAAAACCGAGATCAAGCCACAGGTAGATAAGTA
>JAGQPV010001164.1 GCA_020426545.1 Planctomycetaceae bacterium | reverse complement strand
GAGCACCTCGGGCAGCGGCGTGTACTTGGCGGCCGCCTTGGCCTCGCGGTTGGCGCCCCCCTCGATAAACGTGCGGCCCGAGTAGCGGTTGCGGATCAGCCCTTCCAGGCACGGCACGCCCAGCCGGTACGCCATGGCGTCGGCCGCCGCCTTGCTGGTGTCGGGCACGGGCACCACGATCGTGTCGTCGTCCTTGACCACGGTTTCCATGCGGGCCAACTCTTCGCCCAGCGACTTGCGCGACAGGTAGACGCTGCGGCCGTCCATCGTGCTGGCGACGTTGGCAAAGTAAATCCATTCGAAGAAGCAGTGCCCGCGGCGCGGGTTGTCGCTGAACCGCTCGATCGAAATCTTGTTGTCCACCACGCTGATCGCCGTGCCGGGCTCCAGCGATTTGATCGACTCTTTGCGGAAGCCGAGGTTCGACAGGGCCACGCTTTCACTGGCGGCCGCGAGCAGCGGTCCCTCGATCGCGTAGCACATCGGCTTGATCCCCAGCGGGTCGCGAGCGATCAGCATCTCGCCCATCGCGTTGACCAGCGCCAGGCTGTAC
>JAGQPV010001163.1 GCA_020426545.1 Planctomycetaceae bacterium | reverse complement strand
CGCGAGATCTGGGGTTACCGCGACTGGGTCATCGGGGCGATCAACCGGAATCTGCCATTCGACCGTTTCACCATCGAGCAGATCGCGGGTGACCTGCTTCCGAACCCGGGAGAGGACCAGCTCATTGCCACCGCCTTCCACCGCAACACGATGACGCAGAACGAGGGCGGCACGAGTGACGAGGAATTTCGCGTCGCCGCGGTGGTGGACCGGGTCAATACCACGATGGCAGTGTGGATGGGCACGACGATGGCCTGCGCGCAGTGCCACACCCACAAGTACGATCCCATCACCCAGCACGAGTATTTCTCGATCTACGCGATGTTGAACCAGAGTGCCGATGCCGATCGAAAGGACGAGACACCGGTCCATTCCTTCTTCACCGAGGGTCAGAGGGCGAAGAAGAGCGAATTGGAGAAGGAGATCTCCTCGATGGAGAAGCGCTTCGCCTCGCCGGATCCGGCCTGGCTTGGAGGGTTGTCGAAGTGGGATGCGGAGTTTCCGAGGGATCTTCGCTGGGAGACCCCGAAGCCTGACAAAGTCGCCATGACTC
>JAGQPV010001162.1 GCA_020426545.1 Planctomycetaceae bacterium | reverse complement strand
GGGCCATCAGCGTGTCGCCTTCGTACGCCGCCTTCGCCATCAGCAGGTAATACAGCGTGATCCCCAGACTGTAGATATCGCTGCGGGCATCCGCCGTTTTTGTGCTCAGGGCCTGCTCGGGAGACATGTAGTCCACCGTGCCCATCACCGTCCCGGTGCCCGTCAGTTCGGCCTGCGTGCCAACCTCCGCACTCTCGCTGAACCGGGCCAGGCCCATATCCAGAATCTTGACGGTGCCCTCGCTGTCGAGCAGCAGGTTGGCCGGCTTGATATCCCGGTGGATCACTCCCCGCTGGTGGGCGTACTCCAGTCCGCGGGCCGCCTGAATCACGCAATCGACCGCCTGATCGATCGAGAACGTTCCCTGCTTCTTGACGATGGACGACAGGTCCCGGCCGTCGACGAATTCGATCACCAGGATGTGCTGGCCGTTGATCTCATCGGCATCGTAGGCGCCGACGATGTTCGGATGCGACAGCTTCGCGGCGGCCACAACTTCGCGCTGAAACCGGGCCACCGCCGCCGCGTCCTTCACAAAGGCCGCTGGCAGCAC
>JAGQPV010001161.1 GCA_020426545.1 Planctomycetaceae bacterium | reverse complement strand
CTCCAGGACGAAGGACCACGCGAGCCGGACCTCGACAAGATCCGGTCGCTTCCGACCCTCCGCGAGGGTGGGCGGGTCACCGCCGCGCTCGCCTCGCAGATCTCCGATGCAGCGGCTGCGGTGCTGGTGTGTTCCGAGACCGCGCTCGACCGACATGGCCTCACGCCGCGAGCGCGCGTCCACTACCTCGGAGTTCGCGCCAACGACCCCATCCTGATGCTGACGGCACCGATCCCCGCCACCGCCCTGGCGCTCGAACGCACCGGCCTGTCCATCGACGACTTCGACCTGATCGAAATCAACGAGGCCTTCGCGTCCGTACCGCTCGCCTGGCAGCGCGAGACGGGGGCGGACCTCGAACGGGTCAACGTGAACGGCGGCGCTATTGCGCTGGGTCACCCCATCGGGGCCACCGGCGCCAAGCTCACCGCCACGCTGCTACACGAGCTCGAACGCACCGGGGGTCGGTGGGGACTGCTCACGATCTGCGAGGGCGGCGGGCAGGCGAACGTGACCGTGATCGAGCGCGTCTGACAGGACCGAAGACGAGGGG
>JAGQPV010001160.1 GCA_020426545.1 Planctomycetaceae bacterium | reverse complement strand
TATCGAAAACGAACAAAGTAACGGCCAGACTTCGGGTCGAGTCTGAGATGAGCCATGATTCCTTCCACAACAACCGACAAGGATTCCACTGAAAACACGCACGGGAATCGTCACCTGAAACGAAAGGAAAGCAATCGGTGCAAACCCAATACAAAAGCAACGCTGCGCCGGATTTGCGCCGGATTTGATTTGAGCATGAAAAAAGGACTCACGACAAATCGTCGTAAGTCCTTTGATATCAACTAGCCGAGACGGGACTCGAACCCGTACGCTCCAATCGGAACCCGGGATTTTAAGTCCCGTGCGTCTGCCAATTCCGCCACTCGGCCTGAGGCTCAAAGCCGTTCGACAACACACACTGCGACACTTGAATCTCGGTAAAGTTCATGTTCCGCCAGTGTCGACTGACGACGATTGTATCTGTCGTGTCCTCCGGTTCAAATCAACGGGCGGCGGGACGAACCATCACGATCGTCAGTGGGCTCCGGATGGCGTGAACGGACACACCGGGAAACGGCGACGAACTGTCCACGTGTTCGTGTCAGCTATGCGACC
>JAGQPV010001159.1 GCA_020426545.1 Planctomycetaceae bacterium | reverse complement strand
GGATTCCAGCGTACTGATTCTCGGGGAAACGGGCACCGGAAAAGAAGTGGTCGCTCGGAGCGTACACGAACACAGCAATCGGGCGAAGATGCCGTTTGTCGCCGTGAACTGTGGAGCACTCCCTGACAACTTGGTCGAAAGTGAACTCTTCGGCCACAAGAAAGGTGCGTTTACCGGAGCGGACACGCCCCGGAAGGGGTTGATCGAAGTGGCCAATGGGGGCACATTGTTTTTGGACGAACTCGGGGAACTCGACAAGTCGATGCAGGTCAAACTGCTTCGGTTCTTAGAGTCCGGCGAGGTTCGTCGGGTGGGTGAGAATGACGCCTTCACAGTCGACGTCCGCGTGGTCTGTGCAACGAACCGGAATCTCGAGGATATGGTTCGTGAAGGCACCTTCCGGGAAGACTTGTTCTTTCGAGTGAATACCTTCGAGATTCGATTGCCGCCGCTCCGGGAACGAAAAGACGACATCCCAGATCTGGCCCGGTTTCTGATTGCTCGGTGCATGAAGCGGAAGACCGTTCCCGATGAGATCCTCACTCCGGAAACGGT
>JAGQPV010000115.1 GCA_020426545.1 Planctomycetaceae bacterium | reverse complement strand
TGCAGCTGGCCCTGGCCGCGAAAGCCGACACCAGCCCCGCTCCGGCGCAGCCCGCCGAAGCACAGGCGGACGTTTCCATCGACCCGGACATGCTGACCGGCGGCGATGCGGCGGCCGGGCGGCGGGCCTTCTTTCATGCAGCGGGAGCCGGCTGCTGGCGGTGCCATACGGTCAACGGCCGGGGTGGTTCCATCGGTCCCGATCTGTCCCGAATCGGGGCCATGCTTGATCGGAAACGTCTGGCACAGTCGATCCTTGACCCAGCCCGCGAAGTGGCCCCGCAGTTCACCGTCTGGACGTTTCTGCTCGAATCCGGCCAGACACACACCGGCGTGCTGGTGGGCGATGTACGGGACAGCGTCCAGAAAATCGGCACGCCCGACGGCAAAGTGCTGTCGCTGAAAGCAGACGAGATCGAAGAGCGTGTGCTGCAACGGACCTCACTGATGCCGGCCCGCCTGAAGACATTGCTGACTGACGGGGAACTCAAAGACCTGCTCGCGTATCTGTCGTCACTGCGGTGAACTTTCTGCTCGGACCTCAGATACGACCCATCAACCCGGAAGAAGCCGAAGTGACTGCACGCCAACCCGCTGAAACTCCGGTGGACGCCGGGCTGCCCAATTCGTTCCGTCAGCCGCCCCTGCCCGCCGTACCGGTTGAAACCGCGTACCGCCGGGTCGTCACTCCGCTGCCGGCTCCGCCAACCGTGGCCCTGGTGGAGGAAGCGGCCGGCCTGTTCCCGGCGGTCAACTGCTATCAGCCGCCCGTTGTGTGGGACCGGGCGGAGGGCTTCCAGGTCTTCGATTCGGCCGGCAACCGCTGGATTGATTTCAGTTCGACGGCGGTCACCACTAACACGGGGCACGGGCATCCCCGCATCAGAGAGGCGCTGCGGGAGCACCTCGACAGCGGCCTGCTGGCCCAGTTCAATTTTCTCTCGGAGATTCGCGCGCGGCTGGCCCGCCGGCTGGTGCAGCTGGCTCCCGCCCACTGCGACCGGGTGTACTTCTGGACGACCGGTTCCGAAGCCATCGAATCGGCCCTGCGGCTGGCCCGCGAGCATGGCCGGCGAATCCATCCCGGCAAAGACCACATTCTCGCCCTCTCCGGTGATTACCACGGATGCACGCTGGGCGCGCACCAGCTGTCCGGGCCACAGGCCGCCAAACCGTGGCTGCCCCATCCCGATGCTCACCTGCACCGGCTGCCCTTCCCGTGGACACCCCACGCAGCCGCCAGCTTTCCCGCTGGCGATGCGGAAGCCGCCGACGGAGCGAACGATGCCGGCGGGGAGGACGAGTTCACCGCCCGGTTGACAGAAATCGGCATCAGCCCGGACGACGTGGCCGCGGTGTTCATCGAAACGCTGCAGGGCTGGGGCGCCGTGCCATTGCCCATCCCGTGGTTGCACCGCCTGCGGGACTGGGCCACTCGCCACAGCATTCTGCTGATTTTCGACGAAGTGCAGACCGGCTTCGGCCGCACCGGCCGGCTGTTCGGGCACACGCACTACGGCGTTCAGGCTGACCTCCTCTGCATCGGCAAGGGGGTGACTTCCAGCCTGCCGCTGGCGGCGGTGCTGGGCCCGGCCGAACTGATTGACTGCCTGCCGCCCGGCGAAGTCACCACCACGCATGCCGGGCACCCGCTGTCGTGTGTGGCTGCCCTGGCCAATCTCGACGTCCTCGAAACCGAAAACCTCGTGGCCGAAGCCAAACGCCTCGGGCAGATCGCCCGGGACGAACTGCGGCAGCTGCAGGAGCGGTTTCCCGACTGGATTCATGCGGTGTGCGGGCTGGGCCTGCTGCAGGCCATTCATCTGCAGGACCCGGCCACCGGCCAGCCCAGCCGGGAGGTGGCCCGCCGGCTGACACTGGCAGCGGTGCGGCATGGGGTGATGCTGTTCCACACGAATCAGCCGACGGTCAAGATCTGCCCGCCGCTGGTCATTGCCGAGGACGCCCTGCGGGAAGGCATTTCCGCCCTGGGCGATGCCCTGGCCGAGGTGGCGGCCGGATGGTGAGCAGACGGGAACGCCTGAGGCTTCGCGGCCCAGGCTCTCAGGGCCGGTTCAGTTGCACCGTGGCAGCGAAGAGGATAGCGTCACTCGCCTGCAGACAGCATGCTTCGAGGCCCAGCCCCGCTGTGGCCCCGGAAGATTTCTGATTTTCCTCAGCCGGCCCAGAAGGCACGGCACTTTCGAAAGGCATTGCCGTGCGTCGAAGTCGAGTCCAGGCCAAAATACGGGCCGGAGAAGCGGTACGGATCTGCGGGCTGGGGCATTTCATCCCCCCCTTCATCCGCCATGCAGCCCACCACGGATACGATGCCATCTGGCTCGATCTGGAACACCGGGCAATGGACAGCCGGGAAATCCAGGCACTGCTGGCTTTCTTTCATCTGTTTGATATCGACTGCATGCTGCGGCCACCGCACGTCTCCAAAACGCAGCTGTACCGCTACCTGGAAGACGGCGCCACCGGGCTGATGATTCCGCATGTCTCCACGCGGGAAATGGCCGAAGACCTGGTGCAGTCGGTCAAGTTTCCGCCGCTGGGCAACCGCGGACTGGATGGCGCCGGCCTCGACAGCGATTTCATTTTCGCCGGCGGCCCGGATTTCGCCGAGAAAGCCAACCGCGAGACCTTCCTCGTGGTGCAGATTGAAACCCTGGAAGCCGTGCGGAACGTCGATGAGATTGCGGCCGTTGACGGAATCGACGGACTGTTCGTCGGCCCCGGCGACCTGGGCCTGCGACTGCGGCAGGACGATCCCCCGCAGATGACCCTCGAAGAAGCCCGCAAACAGGTTGCGGAAGCGGCAGCCCGGCATGGCAAGCAGTGGGGCCAGCCGGCCGGCACGAAGGAAATGCTGCAGACGCTGTACGACGAAGGGGCCCGGCTCCTGTCACACGGGAGCGACTTCGGCGGAATGATGAAGATTCTGGACGAATCCTGCGGGAACTTCGATTCCGTCTGCGGCCCCCGCTCCGGCGACTGATGTTATCCCTCTGGCGGCTGATTTCTGTCCTGCCGGCAAATCTTCCACCGACAGCAGTACGGACGGCCATTGCCAGAGAGAATTCGCCAGCAGACTGCCCGAGGCCCGGGAACCTCTGACAATCAGAAGTTCCCGGGCCATCGAGTTCAAGTGGTTCCGGTCCACCTCACTCCGACCAGTCCGCAACCGTCCGGGGCATATTGCACGCGCCGGTGAATCCGGTTCACTGCTCGGGTTTTCCCCGGGGAAATCAAACCGGACAGCGCCCCGACAGCCGGGTTTCCGCCAGGCTCAATACCCGCAGTATCCCGTGTAGTAGTACGTCGGCGTGTAATACGAATACGTGTTGTAACAGGGGGTGTAGCAGCTGTTGTAGGTGTAGTACACCGGGGCGGAGTAGTAGTTGCAGCTGTAGTACGTCGGCGTGTAACAGGTGTAGTTGTAACAGGCCGGAGCGCAGCTGGTGTAGCCACACGAGTAGTACGTGGGGCTGTAACAGGAATACCCGCCCGAATAGTAACTTCCCCAGCACCCGGCTTCTGCCTCAGCAGCCCCCCCGGCCAGAACCGCAGCTCCCAGCACCATCATCACCGTCAATGCGCGCTTCATCCTGTGATCCCCCTGATCGATAGAAACCTCAAAAACCCTTCACACCTCCCAACCGTTATACGGATACCGCCGGTCTCGATTTTAAGGAAGACATTTTTCGGGCTGCCGTGCAATTTTTACCAACATCACAGGCCGGTTGGTAAAAACACCTGGTCGCCAGCGCAGCGACCCGCGGCGCGCACACAGGCACGGTGCAGCACCCGGGAGTTCAGCCAGCCACTGTGCAGACTGGGATCACGAATTGGGGAGCTTCGGCCAGCGGCAGGCCAGCACGCGGTTCGTCGCCCACCGCCGGAAGCTCCGGCAGAGATGAAGCCGGATCAGCCGTTGATCTTCTTCAGCAGCAGTTCGCGGACAGCCCGGGCGTCGGCTCCGCGAACTTCCTTCATGACCTGGCCAATCAGCGGGCCGACGGCGTTGGTTTTCCCGCCGCGGACATCGTCGGCAATCTTCGCATTGCGAGCCAGCACGGCATCGGCGGCCGCTTCCAGCTGACCGGTGTCCTCCACCTTCCGCAGGCCCTTCGCATCGATCACCCGGTCGACATCGTCCACAGTGACCGGCTGGCTGCCCTCCGCCTGCTCCAGCAGATCGGCGAACACTGTCCGCGCACTGCGAACGGTAATCGCGTCGGACACGATCCGTTCCAGCAGCGTTCCCAGCACCGGGGCGGAAATCGGGAAGTCCCCGATCTCGATGCCACGGTCATTCATGATCCGCAGGACTTCCTGCGTCACCCAGTTGGCGGCCTGCTTGCCATCGCCGCATAACCTGGCGACTTCCTCGAAGTAATCCGCGAGACGGCGACCCCGGTCGATGATGACGCTGGCATCGTAGGCGGAAAGAGCCCACGCGGCCTGCAGACGCTCGCGGCGGTCGGCCGGAGGCTCGCACAACGTCGCCCGGACTTCCTCCAGCCATTCCGCGGAAACCGTCAGCGGGGGCAGATCGGGATCGGGGAAATAGCGGTAATCGGCGGCTTCTTCCTTACCGCGTTGAGAAAAGGTGATTCCCCGGTCGGCATCCCAGCCCCGGGTTTCCTTCTCGCCACCGACATCGCCCATCTTCAGCCCGGTCCGCTGCCATTCCTCCAGCTGCCGCTGCTCCTCGTATTCAATGGCCGCTTCCACGCCCCGGAAGCTGTTCAGGTTTTTGATTTCCGCAATGGGCGTCGCCACCTCGTGGCCGTCATCGGTCGTGACCTTCAGGTTGACGTTGGCATCGCACCGCAGGCTGCCTTCCTGCATGTTGCAGTCGGAAACTTCCAGGTAGCTCAGCAGCAGCCGCAGTTCCTCCAGGAATTTCCGGGAATCGGCCGCGGAGCGGAGATCGGGCTGGGTGACGATTTCCAGCAGCGGTGTTCCGCAGCGATTGAGGTCCACCCGGCTCTCCCCACCCCGGCCGGAGTCATCGTGCAGGTTCTTGCCCGCGTCTTCTTCCAGGTGAGCGCGGATCAGCCGGACCCGCCGCCGCTCGCCGGTTTCCTCATCGGCCACAAACTCCAGCCAGCCATCGGCCGCAATGGGCAGATCGTACTGGCTGATCTGATAGGCCTTGGGCAGGTCGGGGTAGTAATACTGCTTGCGGTCCCACCGGGTGAACGGCGCGATCTCGCAGTTCAGGGCCAGCCCCGTGCGAATCGACAGATCCACCGCCCGCCGGTTGAGTACGGGCAGGGTGCCCGGCAGACCCAGTGTCACCGGGTCGGTCTGCGAGTTGGGTTCGTCGGGGTTGAAGCGATTGATGCAGCCGCTGAACAGTTTGGACTGTGTCAGCAGCTGTACGTGCACTTCCAGTCCGACGATCAGCTGATGGTCCATGATTCGCAATGCCGTCTGTCTCGGAAGGCCGCCGCCAGCCGCACCGGGCTGATCAGAGCGAGGCAGGCCACCGGGTGTGCCAGTTGGTTTCCCGTTCGTACATCCGTGCCGCCCGCAGCAGCCGGTCTTCTTCCAGCGAAGGGGCCAGCAGCTGCAGCCCGATTGGCAGCCCCGCCTGACTGATTCCCGCGGGAATCGAAATCCCGGGAATACCGGCCAGGTTGGCGATGCTGGTATAGATGTCGGCCAGATACATGGCCAGCGGATCGCCCGTCAGTTCGCCGGTGCGGAAGGCCGTCGTCGGCGTGACGGGGCCGGCAATCAGATCCACCCTGCGGAAGGCGTCGTCGAAATCCTGACGGATCAGCCGCCGGACTTTGAGTGCCTTCAGATAGTAGGCTTCGTAATACCCGGACGACAGGGCCCACGTGCCCAGCATGATTCTCCGCTTCACCTCGCTGCCGAAGGCTTCCCCCCGGCTGGCCGCATACATGTCGACCATGTCGTCAAACTGCTCGGCCCGGTGGCCGTAATGCACGCCATCGTACCGGGCGAGGTTGCTGGAGGCTTCGCAGGGGGCAATCAGGTAATACGTGGCCACCGAGTGCCGGGCATGCGGCAGTTCGATCTCCTCGACCGTGGCCCCCAGCCCGCGGTACACCTCCACGGCAGCCCGCACGGCTGCGGCGACTTCGTCATCCAGCCCGTCGGCAAACTGCTCGGCCACCACGCCGATTTTCAGCCCTTCCAGCGGCTGCTCGAGCTGGCCCGTCCAGTCGGGAACGGGCACGTTCAAACACGTCGCATCCTGTGGATCGTGCCCGGCAATCACCTGCAGCAGCCGGGCCGAACCACTCACATCGCGGGACAGCGGCCCCAGCTGATCGAGCGAACTGGCAAAGGCCACCAGCCCATAGCGGGAAACACGGCCGTAAGTCGGTTTGAGGCCCACCACACCGCAGAACGAAGCCGGCTGACGGATGGAACCGCCCGTATCGCTGCCGATACTCAAGGGGGCCAGGCCAGCCGCAATCGCTGCTGCCGAACCGCCACTCGAACCGCCCGGCGAATGCTCGGAATTCCAGGGGTTCACCGTGCGACGGAAGGCGGAGGTCTCTGTCGAGGACCCCATCGCGAATTCGTCGAGGTTCACCTTCCCCAGCAGCACGGCTCCTTCATCACGCAACCGTCGAACGACGTGCGCATCGTAGGGGGGAACGAAGTTCTCCAGCATCCGGCTGGCACAGGTAGTCCGCAGGCCCCGCGTGCAGACGAGGTCCTTCACCGCCACGGGAATTCCGCCCAGCAGTCCGGCCGATTCTCCTGCCGCGCGGCGCTCATCGGCTGTGCGGGCCGCGGTCAGCGCCCCGTCGCGGTCGACCGTCAGAAAAGCACCGATCTGCTCATCCCGGGCTTCGATCTCGTCGAGAAAAGCCGTGGCGACCTCGACGGCGGAAACCTCCCGGCTGTCGAGCAGCTGCAGCAGTTCGTCGGTGCTGGCCCGAGTCAGCGACATCTGATGCGTACTCCCTGTGCTGTCTCAGGATACATGGCCAGACCCATCTGTCGTGCCTGGCACTGGCCCACAACCGAACGGCCCGGCGCTGTGCGGCGACTGAAACCCGTGCGGTGGCGACTGCTGTTCCGACAGCCCATACCGCCACAGGATCACCACCCTGCTCCGCTCAGCGGGAAGCCGGCTTCTCCATGAGCCGTGGCATCACACATCACGGGCGTTGCCCGACGGAAGAACGTGGCCCGCCAGCGACGGAACCGTGCTTCACCGCCAGCCTGGTGTCACCCTCCCGGATCAGCGAGCTGCTGACTTCACCCCGGGAAGGCCAGCGAAATCAGCCGGCATCCAGAATGGCGGGAACCACGAAATACCGACCATCGCTGCGGGGGGCATTCGCCAGCGCCTCGGCGACGGGCAGTGACTCCGTCACGACGTCGTCCCTCAGCACGTTCGTCACGCCGCCGGGATGAGCCATCGGCTCGACCCCGTCCGTCTGAACTTCTTCCAGCTGCTCGACATACTGCAGAATGTCTGTCAGCTGGCGGGCGTAGGAATCGACTTCGGAATCGGCCAGTTTCAGCCGAGCCAGCCGGGCGACACGCAGAACTTCAGACTGTTCCACAATCAGACTCCAACCCCGACTGCCAGCAGTGCATGACAGACTGGCCAGCTGGCGAATCTGCCCTGCCGGCAGAACAGAAGGCTCCCGCAGGGGGAACCTCAGGAGGATTTCGGCAGTGTGAACGGCTTACGGACAATGGCTTTCTGCACATTGCCGCTGCGGATGCACTGCACACAGACGCGACGGCTGGCTGTGCCGCCGTTCTCGTTGATGCGGATTTTCTGCAGGTTCGGCTTGAACTGCCGCCGGGTAATACCCGTGGTCTTGCGACCGTTACCGCCCAGATATTTCGGCTTACCACGCTGCGACAGGCTGTTCCCCATCGCCGGGCCTTTGCCGCAGATTTCACATTCTCTGGCCATGATCAGCGTCATCCCAACCTGAAACGAAATTACCGGCGCGCGGGGATTCCGCACGAAGCAGCAGATCGTAGCTGGCGGCCGGCTTCACTGCAAGCGAAACAGCCTGCAGCCGGTGGTGAACATGCGCCAGCACTCCAGCGACTGGATCACCCCGCCCGCGTAACCGGCAGCAGGGCTTCCCCGTAATCAGGCCCCCCGGGCATTGAGAATCCCAGATCCCCTTCTTCGGCAGAAACCAGCCGGCACGGCCAGGCCATTTGCCCCTGGCTGAAGACTCAGCTGGATCGGCGAGGCATGGCACACGGAAACCAGCAGCAGATTACGCGCCGCAGGGCTGGGGCTGTCACGGCAACCGTTCCGATTCAGGAATGTGAATCACCGTCAGCATGCACGATTCCCAGCCGCGGGGCTGGCCGGTCCGCCAGCCATCCCACGAGACATACAGTTTATCGCCCTCGGGAGACAGCACCGACACGAAACAGCCGTCCGGGTGGTAGCCGTATTTCCGACTGTACAGCGAATGCAGAAAGGCAATGACTTTGCGTTTCTTCCGCTTCAAATCGTACTGCACCACCGGCGAGCCATCCTTCACCGCCCCGCCATGGGCTCCCGGCACGTAATACAGGTAACGGCCGGTGGGGTCGGCGTGCATCGAACTGATATAGGTCTGCGAGGCCACGGCCCCTTCGCCAATATCTGTCAGCTTCTCCGTTTTCGTATCGAAGCCCCACAGCCGGGCCTCCCGATGCGTGGTGCCGTACACCACTCCCTGTGGAGTCTCCGCCGTGGCGGAGCGGACGTGCGGGGCTTCACCTGCCGTGATGGTGCGGGTTTCGGGATCCCACTTCTTCCCCTCCCAGTACACCCGCCCGGTGGACCGGGCGAAGATCGCGTACCGGTCGAACCCGCCGTCGGCCTCGTGGATGACTTTGCGGCTGGTGAGATCGAGAGCAAAGAACTTGACGGTCTTGTCACGGTAGTCGCCGGCAGCCGTTCCGCCGTAGAACATCATTCGCTCGGGATCGAGCACACTGGCCAGAATGCAGTGCTTTTCCACGGGAAAGGCGTAGACGACTTCGGTTTCTCCGCTCTCCGGGTGCGTCCGCAGCACCCAGTCGCCTTTGTAGCCATTGGCATCGTTCGTCACCCGGGTGGAACCACGTGTGGTCCCGTAGTACAGCCAGCCGTCTTTGCCGAATTCGATGCGGGTCTGCACTTCGCCGGGGGTGTAGTTCATTCCCGGCGGAATCTGCCCGGCCTCCCGCAGAAAGGCAGCCGTATCGACCAGCTGCCGGAAGGAGTGATCCTTCTGATCGAAGGCGAACAGCTTCGCCGTGCCCAGTGGAGCCAGGTGATCGCACAGGGCCGAGTAATACACCGAACCCCGTACCGTGCTCACACCGCGAAAACACCACGGGTTCCCGGAATACGTCTGGCCCGGGTAGTACAGCCCTTCCACCAGCGGGGCCGTCTGCGCGATCTCCACGCCATCCTTCAGGTTCTCGCCCGGCTCCAGAAACTCGGGCGAGCGGTCCCGCACGATCTTCTGGCCATCGGGCAGAGACGGCGGATAAGGCAGCGGGTACCGGCCCTGCGCCGCCGCGGTGCCGCTCAGCACCAGGCACAGACAGAAACAGAGACCAGCAGCAGTCAGCAGCTGGTCTCTCCCGCACCGCACCGCAGGCCGCGGGGCAAATGTTCCGTCAACTGCACCATCTCCGGACCTCTGCTGCCTGCCGCAATGCCCGCTCATGAGGTTTCGCTTTCCGCTGCTGTTTCCCCGTGCCGCACAGCAGGCGAAGCACCTGCAGCGTGCCCCGCCACGCCCGACGGGTCGCCGGAGCGAATCAGTTCCACAATTTCGTCCGGGCCGGGAGTGCGGCCCAGGCCAATCCGACCGAGCAGCCCCCTGGTTCGCCAGCGGTCGTACACCACCTGGCCATCCCGCTCGATGCGGAACGTGCCCCAGAAGGCGGACTGCAGCTCCGCCTGCACGCCCAGTTCGCTGTGCAGCCGCTCGGCGATGGCATCGGCCGGTTCTTTAAAGCCGCACGTCCGGCAGTAATGGATCACCACCCGCATTGCTCTGCCCTGCCGCGTAATCTCAGGATGAGCGGACCACATCGTCGGCATTTCCCCGCGGGAGAATGCCTGCCCCCGGATTCAACCGTGGGCTGCCAGCCACAGATTGAGCGTGATGTGGGCCTGGCCCTGGTGATGGGGTTCGTGCCAGTTAAGGATCTTCAGAATATGACCCAGCGACCAGCCCCGTTCCTGCATCGGTTTGGGAATCGTCTTCAGATCACTGTCGCTGAACTGCTCGATCGTCTCCAGCAGATGTTCGCGGGAACTGGCCAGCAGATCGCGAATCGCCTCCGAGACAGGCGGATCGTCGTCAGGGGTGCTGCCTCCGCGAAACCGGGGCACGACATCCTCGAAGGAAGCTTTGGTCCCGAGGATTCGTTCAGTAGCGAACAGCTCTTCCGTGACACCGATGTGCATCAGCTGCCAGGCGATATGTGCCCGACCCGGCCCGGGCCGCCAGCCCAGGATCGCCTGAGATTCGCCTGTCTCGTCGATGCGATCGAGCAGAGCCAGCGATTTCTCGCGGTTCAGGGCCCACATATCGGTCGTTACGCTGATTACACTCACGGTGTCGTGCCCTCCAATGGGAACTCCATGCTGTTGACGAATCGGCCCGCAGCTGCCGGCCTGCCTCTTTCGGTACCACTCCCTGCAGGGCATGGCAGAGGACTTCACAGGCGAAACCGGCTGACTCGAAAACCAGCAACTGGAAAAACTCCGCCTCCTGGCAACCACCCTGACGCCGGTCCGCAACGAACATCACAGACCGGTGCTGCAAAGCTGTACCGGGAAGGCCGGCAGTATTCTGAGACTCGATTTTCGCGATTGCAAGCCAGCCATCACTTCGGCGCACCTGCCAGCCCGCTATAATGCAGCCAGTCTGCTGCCTGTTTCGGCAGGCAGACCAGCCCCGGAGAACACTCCACCGGGGCCAGCTGCAGGTGGGTCGGCACGCGGCAGGTGCCGGCAGAAGCCACAGGACCGACCGCTCGCCTTCCCGGCCGGGGGCCAGCTTTCCGACAGCCCAGGAGCCCGAACCATGAGACTGTTCCCTCAGCTTTCTGCCGCTTCGGTTCCGCCAGCATACCGGTTCCCGCGTTCACCCGTGCAGCGGATGACCTGTCTCGCCGGGCTGCTGTTCGTGCTCTGTGCAGCCGACACCCCCGACTGGATCAGCACGTCGCGTGCCACCGGGGCAGAACCCCAGAAACCGGCCTCCACCGAGTTGTTCAACGGCACTGATTTGACCGGCTGGGAAGGCAGCACCGACCTGTGGACCGTTTCCGAGGGAATGATCGTCGGCCGGTCCTCCGGGCTGAAGCAGAACGAATTCCTTTCCACCACCGAGACTTATGGCGATTTCGAGTTGAGCCTCGAGTTCCGGCTGGAAAGCGGGAAGGGCAACAGTGGCATTCAGTTCCGGTCACTGCGGGTGCCTGGTTCCTCAGCAATGGAAGGGTATCAGGCGGACATCGGCCAGCAGTACTGGGGCTGCCTGTACGATGAGCACCGCCGCAGGAAAATCCTCGCTCAGGCCCCGCCCGAACTGTTCCAGAAGCTGAAGAAAGCCGGCTGGAACCAGTACACCATCCGTGCGGAAGGAAACCGTATCCGCCTGACACTCAACGGGGTGACCACGGTGGACTACACTGAGAAGGACGCCAGCCTGCCGGCCACCGGGCTGATTGCCCTGCAGCTGCACAGTGGCCCGCCGATGAAAATCGAATTCCGCAACCTGAAGCTCACCCGCCTGGGGGCTCCGGACAACTGAAACCCGGCGTCTCCCCCGAACCTGCCGGGCAGGAATTTTCCTGCCGGGTGACGAATTTTTCCAGACAGCCCCTGCCGGCCTTCCCGAGGATTCTTCGGAACCGTTCATGCCGCAATATCTCAGCTCCCGCGACGAAGCCGTCGAGTGGCTGCTTGGCCGCATCAATTACGAGCGTT
>JAGQPV010001158.1 GCA_020426545.1 Planctomycetaceae bacterium | reverse complement strand
AGCTTTTCATGGAAACCGTCAGGCGATCGGGATGCACCTTGTTGCCCATTGACAGTGAGCACTCTGCGGTCTTTCAGTCGATGCCAGAGGATGCAAGCACCTGGTCGCGTCGGGTGGAAAAAGTCTTGCTTACCGCTTCGGGAGGACCGTTTCGCCAAAGGGAAGTCTCCACGCTCTCGCAAGTTACCCCCGAGGAAGCTTGTGCCCATCCGAATTGGGTCATGGGTCGCAAGATCTCGGTGGATTCGGCCACGATGATGAACAAAGCGCTGGAGGTCATCGAGGCGCGTTACCTCTTCGGGCTGGCTCCTTCCCAGATTGAAGTGGTGATACATCCACAGAGCGTGATTCACTCGATGGTCCAGTTTCATGACCGATCAGTGGTGGCTCAACTGGGGACGCCTGACATGCGTGTGCCCATCGCCTATGGCCTGTCTTGGCCAGAACGAATCGAATCCGGGGCGGCTGCCCTGGACTTCTCAACACTTGGTGCGCTGACGTTTGAGCAACCCGACGACGATCGCTTTCCTGGATTGCGACTGGCCTGGGAGGCCAT
>JAGQPV010001157.1 GCA_020426545.1 Planctomycetaceae bacterium | reverse complement strand
TTCCTTCTCGCGTTGCTTCACGGTCACTTGCTGACCGTCGTCCCAACCACGAGTCGTTTTATGGCCGCCCGGCTTGTCGCCAAGCTTGATCTTCTTCTCGCACCAAACTTCGTATTGCCGCTCCGCTTCGTACGCCATCGCACGCTCCACCGCACGGAAGCTGTTCATGTTCTTCACTTCCGCGATCGGCGTAGCGACTTTGCCGTCCGGCGTGTCGATATGCAAATTAATATTCCCATCAACTCGCAGACTGCCTTCCTGCATGTTGCAGTCGGAAACGCCAAGATACGTCAGCAGCAATCGCAATTCCGTCAGATAAGCTTTCGCTTCTTGCGGCGATCGGAGGTCAGGTTCGCTGACGATCTCCAGCAGCGGTGTCCCCGTCCGATTCAAATCGATCCGGCTATCGCTCTTGCCAGCGGCTTCATCATGCATGCTCTTGCCGGCATCGTCTTCCAGATGAGCGCGAGTGATCCGCACGCGTTTCGGTTCGAACGCCCCTTTCGCGTCGCTGATCTCCAGCCAACCGTTTTGCGACATGGGAAGGTCGAACTGGCTGATCTG
>JAGQPV010001156.1 GCA_020426545.1 Planctomycetaceae bacterium | reverse complement strand
CACCGACGGGCTGCTGGGACAGGCGCTGACTCTCGATGGCGACTCGCTGCTGGAGGGCAGCCGGGAGCTTGCCTGGGTGCAGCACGACCGGCCGTTCTCGTTTGGTGGCTGGATGAACTTCACCACCGGCCGGCCCGTCTGCCTGATTTCCAAGAGCGACGAACAGAACAGCCTCCGCGGTTTTGACCTCAGAATCCGCAAGAGCCGGGCGGTGGTGCATCTGGTCCATCGCTGGAACAGCAGCGCCATTCAGGTGGAAACGGTGGGAACGATTTCCCGCAACCGCTGGCAGCACGTGCTGGTGACCTACGACGGTTCCGGAAGAGCGGCCGGAGTGCGGGTATACCTCGATGGCGAACCGGCCCCGCTGGAAATCAAGGTCGACAGTCTCGACGGGAGCATTCAGAACCAGGAACCCCTGCGAATCGGCCGCAGCAGTACCAGCGCCCCCTTCATCGGTTCGCTGGACGACATTCGCCTGTACGACCGGAGCCTGTCGGCGGAAGAAGCCCGCCAGCTGGCCGAGGGTCAGTTCCTTCGCTCTGTTTTCATGAAGCCGGCCGACAGC
>JAGQPV010001155.1 GCA_020426545.1 Planctomycetaceae bacterium | reverse complement strand
AAGAGAGTCTCGTAGATGAACAATCCGCTGGATGGCTTCACGGCATTCGTGTCGCAGGTCACCGTCCATCATCTGTCTGTGCTCTCAACGAAAGAAGATTCTGTGGCTGTCTGGATAAGGACAGCATGGTTGCCTGGTGAACTGTATCCGGCGGGCGGTCCGGCGGCAATTGTTGTCGATTGGTCAGGATGGGATTGCACGGAAGAGAATCGCAGGGCTGTCGTCCGGGTGTCACTGACAGCTGACCTGAGGCTGTGAATGACACGCAGACCAGCTCCCTCTCCCCGGTGGGGAGAGGATTGAGGTGAGGGGCAGATCGTTCGGTTAATCTGCAGACGATGCCGACAAACGGGTGACACGCCCTGACAACGGAAGGGCATGGATTGACATGGTGCCGGTAGTTTTCCGGTTGTGCCGGTCGTCTTCTGGTTCACCGAAGACGCTGCTGGGCCAGCCAGCAGTGGCACCCTGAAGCTGTTTGCCGGCTGGCTGTTGAACGCTTAAACCCTCCCTGTGGTCCCTCCCTGCGAGGGAGGAGCGGAAGAGAAATCGCCCTCATCCCCGACCC
>JAGQPV010001154.1 GCA_020426545.1 Planctomycetaceae bacterium | reverse complement strand
TCTTCCTGCCTTTGCCCGCTTCACGACAGCGCATCGTTCCGGAGAGGCAATCAGCCGCGGGGATACAGATCGGCGATCACCCGGCCGGGGCTGACGGGATATGGCCGGCCGGTGGCATCGGTATAGTGGCCGGCCGGGTTCACACCCAGGGCGGAGAACAACGTCGCCGTGGCGTCCCACGGTCCATACTGGGCCGAGCGGGGGTACGCTCCGCGTTCGTCGGACTCCCCCAGAATCACACCGCGACCGACACCCGCCCCGGCGGCCACCATCGAATACACGCTGGCCCAGTGTTTGCGGCCCGCGCTCTCCCCGGCGAAGCCGGGTTCCTTCTTCACGATGGGAGCCCGCCCGAACTCGCCGATGCACAGCACCAGCGTTTCATCCAGCAGGCCCCGCTGGTCGAGGTCTTCGATCAGAGCGGAAAAACTCAGGTCGAACCGGGGCAGCAGGTGGTCCCGCAGGGCGGGGAAGATGTCGTTGTGGGTATCCCAGCCGTACAGATCCGTATTGGTCGGGTCATCGTCCTGGCCCCGGTTGCTGTGATTCCACACCACCGTCACAAGGGG
>JAGQPV010001153.1 GCA_020426545.1 Planctomycetaceae bacterium | reverse complement strand
ACTGGCTGTCTTGATCAGTGCTGCAAGGGCCGTGCTCGCCCAGCCGACCCACCCCATCAGCACCACCATCAGGGCAACCGTTCGCCAGGGTGCACTGATATCGACACTCCCCATTGCGGCCAGAGTGGAGTAACTGGCCGCATGCATCACAAACGTGATGAATGTCACCAAGGGTGCATAGCGAATGGCACACACCAGCAGGGACAGGAAGTAGTAGAACCGAAACGGGCTTTCGAGACCCGTGTCGAAATAACACAACAGGCCGATAAACACCGCTTCCATCAACGAGATGAACAGCGGAGCACGGCTGAGAAAAACTCGTCCCTTGAGGCTGAAGTAAGTGTCGATGATCGCATAGACCGCACCAACGGTCAGAATCGCATTGAGTTCCGGCTGATGAGTTCCGGGCCCCACCAGGTTGACCAGAACGTACCCCATGCAAAGTCCAAACCACCGAACGCGCACGGTGATGGCTTCTGCCGGGAGTTCCCAGTTGAATTCGTCGCGAATGGGAGTGGGGGTTGTCATTTCTTCTATCGTACCGTGATCACGATCGGACACCACCAGCAAG
>JAGQPV010001152.1 GCA_020426545.1 Planctomycetaceae bacterium | reverse complement strand
GCCCCGGCCGGATTGGTCAGCGGCCCCAGCAGGTTGAAGATTGTCGGAAACCCGAGCTGGCGTCTGACAGGAGCAGCGTACTTCATGGCGCCGTGCAGCACGGGAGCAAAGCAAAAGGCAATGCCGATTTCGTCAAGGCACCGACCAGCCAGATCGGCCGTCAGGTTAATGTTAACGCCAAGCGACTCAAGGACGTCGGCGGAACCGCTGCTGCTGGAAACACTTCGATTGCCATGTTTGGCCACATTCACACCGCAGGCCGCTGCCACGATGGCGGTCGCCGTGCTGATGTTGAAGGTATGCAGTCGATCTCCCCCGGTGCCACACGTATCCAGCAGCGGAGATCTCTGCGTCACGATTCGCGAGGCCCGGCTTCTCATCGCTCGCGCTGCTCCGACCAGTTCAGCCGCCACCACTCCCTTGGCCGCCATCGCGGTCAGAAAAGCGGCGATATCGACAGGATCACAAGCCCCGTCCATGATCACGCCGATACAATTGCAGACCAAATCGGCGGTCAGGTCCTGCTTCAACAGCAGCTGATTGACGGGATGTTGAAGGCAGTCGTGCATCGA
>JAGQPV010001151.1 GCA_020426545.1 Planctomycetaceae bacterium | reverse complement strand
GTGGAACACCGCCAACGATGCGGCCCTCGCCGAGGGCAAGCGGGTGCTCATCGACGACCCACCGCTTCGATGGGGTCACGGCGATCGGGGTTGACGAACAGGTCTGGCGGCACAGCCGCCGCGGCGACAAGCAAGTCACCGTGATCATCGATCTGACCGCGGTGCGTGCCGGGACGGCCCAGCCCGGCTGCTCGAAATGGTCGAAGGACGCTCCAAACAGGCGTTCAAGACCTGGCTGGCGGAACGGGACGAGTCCTGGCGCCAAGCGGTGGAGGTGGTGGCCATGGACGGCTTCACCGGGTTCAAGACCGCCACCAGCGAGGAGCTGCCCGAGGCGGTGGCGGTGATGGACCCGTTCCAAGTCGTGCGCCTCGCCGGTGAGGCACTGGACACTTGCCGGCCCCGCGGGCTACTCGACACCTGTGGGGCACCGCGGCCGCAAGACCGATCCCCTCTACGCCGCACGGCGGACCTTGCAGACCGGGGAAGACCTGCTGACCGACAAGCAAAGAGACCGGCTGAGCAAGTTATTCGCCGTCGATGCCCACGTCGAGGTCGAAGCGACCTGGGG
>JAGQPV010001150.1 GCA_020426545.1 Planctomycetaceae bacterium | reverse complement strand
GCAGACCTGCCTTTGACGATGAATGATGGGTGGAGACGCCGCCTTACTTCACGATGCCGAGAAGCTCGACGTCAAAAATCAGCGCTTCGTTCGGACCGATGTCGCCACCGGCTCCCTGCTCACCGTAGGCGAGATTGGAAGGAATGTAGATGCGCCACTTCGAGCCGACCGGCATGAGCTGAAGCGCCTCGGTCCAGCCCTTGATGACTTCCTGCACGCCGAAGGTGATGGGCTCGCCGCGCTCGACGGAACTGTCGAAGACCTTGCCGTCGATCAGCGTGCCGTGGTAGTGGACGCTGACCTTGTCGGTGGCCACGGGCTTCGGTCCGTCACCTGCTTTGATCACTTCATACTGAAGGCCGCTGGCGGTGGTGGTCACGCCTTCCTTTTTGCCATTGTCAGCGAGGAACTTTTCTCCCGTCGCCTTGGACTCCATGCCGCGCTGCATTTCCTTCTCGCGCATGCTGTTTTCGAAGGACTGCATGGCGGCCATCAGTTCCTCCTGGGTGTACTTGGGCTTTTCGCCCGCCATTCCTGCTTTGATGCCTTCAGTGAGAGCGGCGAGGTCGATGGC
>JAGQPV010001149.1 GCA_020426545.1 Planctomycetaceae bacterium | reverse complement strand
AGGTCGCCGCACACGCGGCCCGACTGGTCGGCCATTCCGACCTGATCGAGAAGCGCGCGTGACCGATCCTCGGGGTAGTTGGCCATCGGCCGCCAGAACCGATTGATGGACCGGCCGTGCGAAAGCGTCGCGAGCTGTATATTTTCCAGGACAGTCATGGAGGAGAAAGTGGCTGCCACCTGAAACGTCCGCCCGACGCCCAGGCGCCAGATGTCGTTCGGCGGATGCCCGACGATCTGATGGCCATCGAGGCGAATGCTGCCGGCGTCGGGCTGCAGTTGGCCGTTGATCATGTTGAAGCATGTTGACTTGCCGGCCCCGTTCGGGCCGATGATCGCCAGCATCTCGCCCGCCTCGAGCGTGAAGCTGACATCGGCGACCGCGTGGACGCCGCCGAATCGCTTTGCCAATCCCTCCACCGACAGCAGGCTCATCGGCGGAACGTCCATTGTCGGATCGTGCCGACTATTCCCGCGGGAAATGCAAGCACGAGGGCGAGAATGAAAAGGCCGAGCATGGCGCGCCAGTATTCCACGTGCCGCGCGATCTGATCCTGAAGGAACAGGAATACGGACG
>JAGQPV010000114.1 GCA_020426545.1 Planctomycetaceae bacterium | reverse complement strand
GTTGATCTCATCGGCCAGCAGCATGTTGGTGAACAGCGGCCCCTGCATGAACTGAAACGTGCGGCGTCCGGTTTCCGGGTCGTCCTGCAGCACATCGGTGCCGGTGATGTCGGAAGGCATCAGGTCGGGGGTGAACTGAATCCGCCGGAAGGACAGTTCGAGGATCTGGGCGATCGTGCTGACCAGCAGCGTTTTCGCCAGGCCCGGAACACCCACCAGCAGGCAGTGCCCGCGACTGAACAGCGAAATCAGCAGCTGGTCGACCGTTTCCTGCTGGCCGATGACCACCTTGCCGATCTCTTCCCGCAGCCGGGTGCACGCACTGGCCAGCCCTTTGAGCGCCTGCAGTTCAGCCTGCCGCGCGTCTCCTTCCGCCGCCGGATGGTCCACTGGTGACTCGCTGGATGACATGGCAGGTTTCCCCTGTTGGATGACAGACAACCGCAGGACGTGATCAGCGGCCGAGCACTTCGTGAACCGCATCCGTAAAGATCTGCACGAGTTCTTCAATCTGCTCGCGGTTAATGACTACGGGCGGAGCAATGCAGAACACGTCTCCCCGCAGGCGGCTGAACATGCCCCGCTGCTGGGCCGCCAGATGCACGCGGGCTCCGACTTTTTCTTCCGGCGGGAACTCGGCCTTCGTGGCCCGGTCCTGCACGAATTCCACAGCCGTCATCAGCCCCAGCCCGCGGACTTCGCCCACATGCGGGTGGTCGCCCAGCGCTTCCCGCAGCTGCTCCAGCAGAAAGGCCCCCTTCTCCGCACACTGGGCCGGGTAATCTTCGCGCTCGACAATATCCAGCATTTTGAGAGCCACGGCACAGCCCACGGGATGACCACTGTAAGTGAAGGCGTGCATCCACGGAGTGGGCGAAGCGTCGATGGCTTCGGCAATCCGGTCGCTGACTCCCACACCGCCCAGCGGGAAGTAGCCGGAGGTAATGGCCTTGGCGAACTGAATCACATCGGGTTCGATGCCCCAGTGCTCCAGGCCAAACATCTTCCCGCTGCGACCGAAACCAGTAATGACTTCGTCAGACACCAGCAGCACATCGTACTGATCGCAGATTTCCCGAACGCGGGCGAAGTAGTCCTCCTGCGGCACAATCACACCGCCGGCTCCCTGAATCGGCTCGGCCAGAAGCATCGCCACCGTCTCCGGGCCTTCCCGCAGAATGGCGGCTTCCAGCTCGTTGGCGGCTGCCACACCCTGGCTGACGCCCTCGGGAGCTTCGTAGCGGTACGGGTAGGGTGAAGGAATGTGGACAAAGCCAGGCACCCGTGGTTCGAACAGCGGCCAGTAACTGCTGATGCCGGTGGCACTCATGGCCGCCATCGTCACCCCGTGGTAGCCCCACTGCCGGGAGATGACTTTCGTTTTCTCCGGCCGCCCCTGCAGCTTCCAGTACGAACGGGCCACCTTGAACGAGGTATCGCTGGCTTCTCCGCCACCGCTGGTAAAGAAGAAACGGTTGATCTGTGGATAGGTCACCCCGGCCAGCCGCTCGGCCAGCTCGATCATCGGCGGATTGGAGCTGCCGGCATATCCGGAGCAGTAGGCCAGCCGGCTCATCTGCTCCGCCGCGGCCGTCACCAGTTCCTGACATCCATGCCCGGCCACCACATTCCACAGACCGGAGAGCGCATCGATGTACCGCGTGCCGTCGGCCTCAAACAGATAGATGCCTTCGCCACGGGTCCAGATGTGGCCGTGCTGCTCGTGCGTGCCACGGTGGTGCAGCGGGTGAATCAGGTGGTCGAGGTCGGAGTTCAGCAGAGAGGAACTCAGGGGAGTACCGGCAGTCATGGTCAGTTGCAGTTCTCAATAAACGGTTCGAGCGCGGGGCAGGCGGCGGAAGTGGAACCTGACCGCCGCGGGCAGCGGCACGGGTTCCGGCCAGCCTGCCGGCAGTAAATATGTCTTCCTGTCAGACAGGTGAGTCAGCGGGGAGCTTCGACGGATTCGAGCAGTTCCCTCAGCACATCATCGGGAGTCAGCCCTTCGATTTCCACATCCGGCTGCAGACGAATCCGGTGTCGCAGTACCTGCGGCGCCAGCTGCTTGACATCATCGGGAATGACAAAGTCCCTCCCGCGGCAGGCCGCCAGGGCCCGGGCACCCAGCACCAGGCCGACTCCCGCCCGCGGGCTGGCCCCGGTTTCAATGGCATGCCAGGCACGCGTGCGGGTCACAATGCCGAGTATGTAATCCAGAATTTCCGGTTTGACCGTCACCTGCCGGACCGCCTGCTGAATCTCGCACACCTGGGCCGCCGTCAGCACGGGCTGAATGTCGGATTCCTCCAGACGGCGGACATCGCGCCCGCTGGCATACTGTTCGAGAATGGCCCGTTCGTGCTCCGCATCCGGATAATTCACCAGCAGCTTGAACAGAAACCGGTCCAGCTGCGCTTCCGGCAGCGGGTAGGTTCCCTCCTGCTCCAGCGGGTTCTGCGTGGCAATCGTCAGAAACGGTGGCTCCAGCCGGTGGGTGGTGCCATCGACCGTGACCTGCCTCTCCTGCATGGCTTCCAGCAGGGCTGACTGTGTCTTCGCCGGGGCGCGGTTGATTTCATCGGCCAGCAGCAGGTTGGTAAACAGCGGGCCGGGACTGAATGTAAACTTCCGCTCGGCCATGCTGTAAATCGCGGTTCCGGTGATATCTGAAGGCATCAGGTCGGGGGTAAACTGAATCCGCTGAAACCGGCAGCCCAGCACGCGGCTTAATGCATTCACCAGCAATGTTTTTCCGAGACCCGGCACACCTTCAATCAGCACATTGCCCTCGCAGAACAGGGCTGCGACGACACCTTCGACCAGCTCGCTCTGGCCGACAAACACGCGGCCGATCTGCGTCTGAATCTGCTCGAAATACTGGGCGATGTCGGTCGGGTTCATGAAAGGCCATGTGTGAGAATCAGGGTGTGGATCAAGAGCGTCATAATCAGTTGACCGAATCAGCGGCAGCGGCAGTCAGCCGAAGTTCAGCCGGCCGCAGTTTCCATGAGCAGTCTGCAGCGGGATGATTGAGCGGGACTATTGTAAGGACGCGATCCGTCGGATTGCGAGCGGGCATTCTGGCGGGTACGCTCGCACACTGCGGGAGCCGTCCTGAGACATCAGCCAGACCGGGTTTCCGGCCGGGTCAGAGCCGGACTTATTCCTTCCGTGCCAGTATCCTGATTCCTGCGGGGCGGTCCAACGCAGCGGGACGGAACTGGAACGACAACGTCGTGACAGGGAGCGAACCATGAGTAAGCCGACAGAACAGCTGATTCGCGAAATGGCTGGCGGTTTTCATCACCTGCCGCTGACGGAAACTCAGGTGGCCGGGCTGGCCGAACTCGTCGGCTCGCTGCGGGAAGAAATGCAGCCCATGCTGCAGCTCGACGTGGGCGAATTGGAACCGGCGACGGTTTACCATGCGGCGACCGCTGTTTCTCCGCATACCGCCGGCCAGAAACCCGCCACCGACAGGAAGCCGGAACAGAAAGCACAGCCATGAGCCTGCCCGCCCCCGCTT
Organism: Planctomycetaceae bacterium; assembly: GCA_020426545.1. Lineage (GTDB taxonomy): Bacteria > Planctomycetota > Planctomycetia > Planctomycetales > Planctomycetaceae > JAGQPV01. The sequence goes on along the minus strand of JAGQPV010000114.1, from coordinate 8,460 downwards.
TCCGCCAGACGTCGCCCACCGGCACCAGTCAGGCTGCCACCGGCGAACAACAGCCCATCGCCCGCATGGTGCAGCAGATCCAGCAGCACGAAGTGACACCGCTGCAGCTGGTCGAGCAGTCGCTCGCACGGGCCGGGAAGTATCAGGACCAGTTCCGGGCCTTTATCAAACTCACGCCCGATCTCGCACGAAAGCAGGCGGAAGAGGTTTCCCGGCTGCTGGCGCAGGGCAGAAATCTGCCGCTGGCCGGTGTGCCGTTCGCCGTCAAAGACCTGTACGATGTGGCCGGTACCGCCACCACGGCCGGCAGCCGGGCACTGGCCGACAATCGGGCCACGGAAGACTGCACTGCCGTACGGAAACTGGTGCGGGCCGGTGCCATCTGCCTTGGCAAGCTCAACATGCACGAGTGCGCCTACGGCTTCACCGGCGAGAACGAAGCCTTTGGCAACTGCCGTAACCCGTGGAATCCAGAGCGAATTGCCGGTGGTTCCAGCAGTGGTTCAGCGGTGGCGGTCGCGCTCGATATCTGCCCGCTGACTCTGGGTTCCGATACCGGCGGCTCGATTCGCCAGCCCTCGGCCCTGTGCGGGCTGACGGGCCTGAAACCCACCTACGGACGTGTCAGCCGCTCGGGCGTCATCCCCCTGTCCTGGACGATGGACCATGTGGGACCGATGGTTCGCAGTGCAGCTGATGCGGCGCGGGTGCTGCATGTGCTGGCCGGGCACGATCCCCGCGACGAGGCCACCACCCGCCGGGCCGTGCCGGATTACCTGGCACAGATGGACCCGGCGGTGCGCGGACGACGGATCGGCCTGCCCCGCAAATGGTTCTTCGACTCGCTGACGCCGGAAGTGGCCCAGGCGGTTGAGGTGGCCATCGAGTTGTTCCGCGAAGCGGGCTGCACCGTGGAAGATGTGGAACTGCCGCTGATGGACGAAGTGCTGGGAGCCCACCGGGCGATCATTTTCCCGGAAGCCTCTTCGTACTATCAGCCGCTGGTGCGGAAGAAAGCCGACAGCATCTCGCCGGGCATTCTCTCCCTGCTGCAGGCGGGTTCATTTTTCCCGGCGACCGATTACCTCAAAGCCCTGCGGGTCCGCCGTGTGGTGCGGGCGAAGTGGGCGGAAGTCTTCCGCAAGGTGGACTGCCTGATCACACCCACCACGCCCATGACAGCCACCGCCTTTGGTCAGGAAACAGCCGCATTGCCGGGGGGAGACAAGCCACTCGTGCGGGCCTATCTCGACCTGACGCTGCCCTTCAACCTCAGCGGGCACCCGGCGATCTCCGTGCCGTGCGGCATCTCAGCCGACAACCTGCCGATTGGCCTGCAGATTGTGGGCCGCCCGTTTGAAGAGGGAACGATTCTGCAGCTGGCCGGTCACTGGCAGCAGCAGACCGACTGGCACCAGCGGCGCCCGCCAGCAGCAGGCTGAACGCTCACGTTCTTCGTCGGTCGACCGGTTCACATACCGAGCTGACGGCGAATGCGTTCCAGGTGCCAGGCGGTACGTTCGGCCGAAGACAACGTGGCCAGGTCGGGCGGTGCCGTCGGACCGGAAGGTGAAACGGCTGCAGTTTTCTCTGTTGCCTCTGGTTTCGCGACGGGCTTCGATGCCGTCTTCGGCTTCGCATCGCCCGAGCCGCCGTAGCTCATCACCTGCGACTGGCTGACGAGGTCTTCCTCCAGGGGCCGCCACGGCTGGATGTCGAGCTTCTGCAGCACGGAATGGTAGGCCCGCACCGCCTCTTCCGGTTCGATCAGCCCATCGGCAATCAGCCGCAGAAATTCGATGAAGGCCAGCTGGTTTTCCGCGCTGTTGATCTTGCGACCGAACAGGGCAATCCGGGCGCCGTACTTCTTTGCATCGTACAGCAACTGGAAGGCATCGCGGGTGGTGCCGGCCGAGCCACCGAGAATTCCCACCACCAGGTGCGGATCGTAATTGACCAGTTCCTCGAGCGCAGCTGGTCCGTGATAGACCATCTTCAGGAACTGCGGCCTGCCGGAACGGGGCACACCGGCCAGCAGCCGGGCCACCATATCGTTGATGAACTTCGGCGCCAGTTCCGGGTCAATCGCGTCGGGCACGTTCGGGTCGAAGATTTCGAGGAAGTAGCGGAATCCCTTTCGCTCGGCCTCTTCCCGGAAGCGATGGAACTCCTCCATCGTGGGCAGGTCGTCTGCCAGCCGGTTATTGAAGGTGACTGAATACAGCCCGAGGTCCACGCCGCGGGTTCGTTCTTCGGGGGCGCAGTCCGAGTGGCCGCACTGCATCTGATCGATGCTGGCCGTGCGGAAGGGACGGGCCGGGGGCTCGTGCAGAACGCCACCTCGCACCACATGAATATCGGTCGCATCGTTGGCGCGGGCGGCCGGCGTGATCGGCGAGTTCTCGAACAGACCTTCCTCGATGGTCAGCAGCTCGCTGGTGCTGGCCGACATCAGCACGATATCGACCAGTTCCTGACGGATCACATCGCGGATGTTCTGCCGGTACTCGGCCAGTGTCCGCAGGCGGAGTTCGCCCTCGTGCCGCTCGGGCGAGAGGCCGGGCGCTCCAATACCGAAGGCCATGTCGGCATCTTTGGCATCGGCCAGCAGGAACTCCCGCGAGCCGTGCGGGTCGGCATGGATGGCGGCCAGTTTGCGATCGAGTGACTTCTGCATCATTCCGCCGATTAAAGTCCTGTAGGTCAGGCTGTGCCTGACGTCTTTTCCGTCTCTTCCGTCCCTCCCTCTCAGGGAGGGTTTGAGGGAGGGTCTCAGCATTCAGCTTCCAGTCGGCACAGCTGCAGGCCACGTCATTCGCTCTGCCCCTCACCTCAGTCCTCTCCCCACGGGGAGAGGAAGAAGATCAGAGTCGTCGGCTCAGCCGCCCAGCACCCGGCCGATGGTCTCCCGCAGCACGTTCCCCGAGTTCAGCAGGGCCATCTTCTCTTTGGGCCACAGCTCGACTTCCAGCTGATCGATCACACCCGTGCGTCCCACGACCGTCGGCACCGAGAGGCACACGTCCCGCAGCCCGTAGGCTTTCGTCTGCAGCGAAGACACCGGGAGAATCCGCCGCTGGTCTAGGGCGATGCAGTGCACCACATCGGCGATCGAAACACCCACCGCGAAACCGGCTCCTCCCTTACGGCGAATGACTTCGGCACCACTGCCACGGGTCTGCTTTTCGACGTCGGCAATCAGGCCGGGCGTGAAGCCGGGGAACTTGTCCAGCGGCAGGCCACCGACCTGCGCGGCCGACCAGATCGGCACCATACTGTCGCCATGTTCGCCCAGAATGACGGCGGACACCTGCGTGGGCGGAACGTTCAACCGGGCTGCCAGAATACCCCGCAGCCGCGTGGTATCGAGCACGGTCCCCAGGCCAATCACCTGCTGCGGCGGGAGATTGAGATCGCGGATCGCCAGGTATGTCAGCACATCGACCGGGTTGGAGACCACGAATACAATGGCGTCGGACTTGAGGCCGTGGCTGGCCACATCGGTCAGAATGCCGCGGAACAGTTCGACGTTGCGGTTGATCAGGTCGAGCCGGCTTTCATCGGGCTTCCGCCGCAGGCCCGCGGTGATGACCACGATGTCGCTGTCCTTGACGTGCTCGGTCCCGCCGGATGTGATCTTCTGATCGCTGATCAGCGAGCTGCCGTGCAGCAGATCGAGTGCCTGGCCTTCGGCCAGTTCCTGATTGACATCGACCAGGGCGATTTCGCGAACGATTCCACCGGCCTGCAGAGCAAACCCCGCACAGGAACCCACCAGTCCACCGCCGCCAATAATGCTGACCTTCATGCTGCTGTCCAATCTGCCGTGATATGTTGATTCAGTGTGAACTGATTTGCGGTCTGTCGTCCCTCCCGTGCAGGGAAGGTTTCAGTCCTGTAGGTCAGGCTGTGCCTGACTTATTTCCAGTGGCACCGGGAATCTGTCTGTGGCCGGGTGGTACAGAGCAGAAGATTCGTCAGGCAATAGCCTGACCTACTGAAGACGCTGGTTTCGGGTGGCACTGGTGGCTGGCCCACCAGTGTCTTCGATTCATCACAGCGTCCTACCGCAGTGAAGCCAGCACCTGATCGGTAATGGTCTGCACCAGCTGTTCCATGGCGGCGTCGTTGCCGGCGGGAGCACCGTTTCTGGACGGCTGCGGTGCCGCATCACCAGCGGGCGGCTTCAGGTAACCGGGATAGGCCGGAGCCGGTTCGAAGGCCCGCTGCTGTGGCAGGGTTTCGCAGTAACCATCGCGGAAGGCACTGTTGCCGCACAGGTCGCAGTCTTCCACATGGAAGCGGGGATCGTCGAAGCCCAGCTTCTTTTTCAGGTCGAGCAGGGCCCGGCTTTCGCCTTCGGAGAAGTAGCTGATGCCGCCCAGCTGCTTCGAGAGCAGCAGAATCCGGCAGTAGGCATCGAGAATTTCCGTCTTCCAGTAAGCGTCTTCGAGACTCTTACCGAATGTCACCGTGCCGTGGCCGGTGAGGATGATCGTGTTGGTCGCCTTGAGGAACGGCTTGACCGTATCGGCGAAGGCCTGGCCGCCCGGTGTCTCATACGGGGCCAGCGGCACCTCGCCCATGAAGACTTCGACTTCCGGCAGCACGCACTGCGGAATCGGCTCGCGGGCCACAGCGAAAGCGGTGGCGTGCGGCGGGTGACAGTGCACCACGGCCTTCACGTCGGGCCGCTCCTTCATGATGGTCAGGTGCAGCAGGATTTCGCTCGTCCGCTTGCGGGTGCCCGCGATCTGGTTGCCGTCGAGGTCGACCGCGCAGATGTCTTCGGGCGTCATGAAGCCCTTGCAGATCATCGTGGGCGAACAGAGAACTTCGTTCTCGCCGACACGAATCGAGATGTTGCCGTCATTCGCAGCGGCAAACCCCTTGTTGTACACCCGCCGGCCAATCTCGCAGATTTCTTCTTTGAGACGGCGATCGTGAATGCCAGAGTTCCAGCGGTTTTCCATGATCTGTCTTTCTCAGGGATTGGGGGGCCGACGGTGCGTCTACCCAGTGTGCGGTGCCGTGGGCTGAACTGTCAGCTGTCTGATGAAGGAAGAGGATCGACTTCGATGGTGTCCAGAATGGCGGAGCAGTAAGCATCGATCGGTTTGCTGTCGGGATGAAACGGGGCCGAGGCTTCCGCTCCTTCGCTGACGGCAATCTGTGAACCCGCCCGGCTGCCCAGTTCGTCATACACGACAAACGGCTCACCGCGCCCGCCGGGATCTCCGGCCAGTGCGGCATGATCGAGCGGAACGGCTACCCGCCAGCTGGCCCCACCCAGCGAGGGGTGCCACTGCGAGAGAGTGACCGTGCCGATGACTTCCGCAATTCTCATGGTTTCGTGATTCGTTCAGGTGTGTTCTTTTCAGGCCCGTTGTGGCTGCAGGTTCGTGCTGGCCGGAATGACGGCTTCGCCAGGCCTACCCGCCCGGCTGCTGGCCGGGTGGTGCGGGCACCCGCCGGACGGTGTCTTCCAGCATGTTTCTCAGTTCGATAAATGTTCGGTCCGAGGGCGACAGACAGAGCACGTTCGGGTCGAGCCCTGTCAGCAGGGCATTGTCCAGCTGACGTCCGCAGATTGGCGCAGCTCGCACGGCCTGCTGCCGATTCGCAATACAGGCCGCCAGGGCAGGTCGGTCGGTGAAAATCACCACGCCCTGCTGTTCTCCACGAGTGATCCGGCTGATGGCCTGCTCGACCGCGTCGGCGGTGCTGCTGCACAGAACATTGTGGCAGTGCTGGTTCAGTCGGCGGGTGACATCGCTGACCGCGTTCTCCACCACGGGTGAATGCGTACCGATGAGAATGGCCCAGCTGGCTGTGCTGGTCGCAGGCGGGGCAGCTGCAGTGTCTTCCCGGGTGATCGCTGCCCCCTGCTCCCGCAGCCAGTCGTTCGCGGCCGGTGTCAGCAGGGCCTTCGACTGAATGCGAAACCGCAGTGAGCTGCCGGACCGGCCCGCACCCCGATGCTGTTCCAGCACGTCAGCGGTAATGACCCGTTCGGACAGGGCAATTCCCGCAGGATCGCTGTTCTGCCGCTGCATGCCGGCATTGCTGCTGCCACTCCCAGTGGCTGCTGGCGATGTAACTGTTCTCCCGCTTCGCGCACCATCCCCCTGATGCTGCAGTCGCTGCAGCACGGCTCGCACAATGTGCTCGACCAGTTGGGGTTCAGGAGAATTCACAGTTGTCGCCAGAGTTCCGTTTCGGACAGAAGTATCGCAGCTGATGGTTTTCAGTTGTCGTCGGCCAGTCCCATGACGGTCCAGCGGACAGGAGTCTGATCGGATTTCAGCAGCTCCCGGGCCGCTTTGCCGTCGGAGGTAATCAGCACCGTGTCGCCCCGCCCGCTGCCAAGTGCATCGACGGCCAGCTGCGGTACTCCGTCCGGGCTGCCTGCCGCATCCAGCGGCTGCACCACCAGCAGTTTCCACCCGGCCATCGAAGGATGGCGGCTGGTGGCTGTGGCCCGTCCGATGACTTTTGCCAGGTTCATGGCCGATGTTCCGCTACAGTCCCCAGTACGGAGACTGCTGTCTGTTGTTCAAATCTCTTCAAAACCCGGTTGGGCCTGTTCCTGCAGCAGATCGTTCCGCAGGAGCGGGACCGTGCTTCAGAGGGTCTTGAAACCACGCAATCAGAGAATGCTCAAGTCATCGACGAGGGCACACCGCCGCTGGCGGGTAAAGGTCAGCGGGCTGGTCACTCCTTCGCCGGTGGGCGTCGCAATGCTGAAGGACAGATAGCCTTCGCCGCCCAGGCCCAGGCCGGCCATGCTCGGCCCGTTCTTGACGAACAGCGTGGTATCCATCATGCGGCCCATGGTGGACATATTCCGCACGTTGCGGGAGTGAATCAGGGCGGTGTGGCCGAAGCCGTGCTCGTACTCTTTCGCCAGTTCGATCCCGTGGTCGGCGTTGCGGCAGCGGACGAACGGCACGAAGGGCATCATCTGCTCTTCGGGAACGAACGGGTTGCTGCAGTCGGTCTCGCCGAACAGCAGGTCGGTTCCGGCGGGAATTTTCACGCCGATGGCCGCGGCCAGTTCGGCGGGATCCTTGCCGACCAGATCGCGGTTGAGCACATGATGCCCGCCCGGCTGCTCCGGCGGAGAAAACACGACCGACGTCAGCTGCTGAATCTGTGCCGCATTCAGGCGGAAGGCCCCGGCCCGGTCCATGGCCGACATCAGCGAATCGAAGATCGAATCGACGGCGAAGACTTCCTTCTCGCCGATGCACAGCAGGTTGTTGTCGTAGCTGGCTCCCGCGATGATCGAACGGGCCGCGTTGTCGAGGTCGGCTGTTTCATCGACCACTACCGGCGGGTTACCGGGACCGGCGACAATGGCCCGCTTGCGGCTGGCCAGAGCGGCCCGTGCCACACCCGGTCCACCCGTCACACACAGCAGGCGAATGCCGCGGTGGTTGAACACTTCCTCGGCCGATTCGAGCGTGGGGTTCTCGATGATAGTGATCAGGTTGGTCAGCCCCGTGGCCTGATGAATGGCCTTATTAAATCGCCTCACACCTTCGCAGGCCACGCGGCGGCCGCTGGGGTGCGGGTTGACGACCATGGTGTTGCCGGCCCCCACCATGTTGACCACGTTACCGGCCAGGGTAGGCAGCGAATGCGTGACCGGGGTGATGGCACCAATCACGCCGAAGGGCGCGTACTCGGTGATGGTCAGCCCGTGGTCGCCACTGACAGCGTCGGTCTTCAGCCACTCGACACCCGGGACCAGGCGAATGATTTTCAGCTTTTCGATCTTGTGATCGAGCCGGCCAATCTTTGTTTCCTCGAACTCCATCCGACCGAGTTCTTCGGCCTGATCGAAGCACATGTCTTTCACCAGCTGCACAATACGGGTGCGGTCTTCGAGTGTGGCTTTCTTCAGCTGCTGGAAGCCCTCGGTGGCAGCTGCGACCGCGTCATCGACCTTCTGGAACACGCCCCAGTCGCCGCGGGTGGAAGACAGGCCCGTGCTGCCGTTGCCACTGGAGGCAGGACGACCGGCTGGTCCCTTTTTTCCCAGTTCCGACAGCACCTGCTGCACGACTTCGCGAATGGCCTGTTCGTTTGCCTGAATCATGACTGCCTCGGTCTGGTATGTATTGAGTCGGAATTCGGTTGTATGCGGGTGGCACTGGCAGCTGGCCTACCAGTGTGTTCTTTTCTTAACTTCCCTCACTCTCAGGGAGGGATTGAGGGAGGGTTTCAGTCCGCAGTTGCCAGTCGGCACTGCTGCTGGCTACTTCGTTCGTTCTGCCCCTCACCTCAGTCCTCTCCCCACGGGGAGAGGAAGAAGACAGGATGCGTCAGGCACAGCCTGACCTGCTGAAGAGCCGGTTCACTCCGTCAGTGCCGGCTGGTTCTGAATCCAGTGTTCCAGTCGTCCCAGGGTGGGAAAGGCCAGCACCATGCAGGCCAGCAGCAGGCCAACGGCCG
>JAGQPV010001148.1 GCA_020426545.1 Planctomycetaceae bacterium | reverse complement strand
AATCCCTTTCACCGCGTGATGTTCCTCCACACCCGTGAGCCTTTGATCCAGGCCCTGGAATTTGAATGAGAACCGGGTGTGATCGATGCCCATCAACTGCAGAATCGTCGCGTTCAGGTCATTGATGTGCACGGGGTCCTTCACGATGTTGTAACTGTAGTCGTCCGTCTCGCCATACTCGACGCCGCCCTTCACGCCACCGCCCGCCAGCCACATGGTGAAGCCGCCCGGATGGTGGTCGCGGCCGTAGTTGTCCTTGGTCAGCGTGCCCTGGGAGTACACCGTGCGGCCAAACTCGCCGCCCCACACCACCAGCGTGTCATCGAGAAGACCGCGCTGTTTCAAATCCATGATCAATGCCGCGCAGGCGCGCTCACTGTCATCGACCTGGCCTTTGATCAACTGCGGCAGGTTGTTGTGCTGATCCCAGCCGCGATGCAGGATCTGCACCACGCGCGTGCCGCGCTCAATCAAGCGGCGCGCCAGGATCGCGCTCTGCGTGAAGCTGCCCGCGCGGTGCACGTCCTCGCCATACATCTCCAACGTGGCCTTGCTCTCCTTGCCCAGGTCCGTCAGC
>JAGQPV010001147.1 GCA_020426545.1 Planctomycetaceae bacterium | reverse complement strand
CGGGCTGCAGCACGGGTGTAAATGCATTGGCCGGTAATCCAAAACGTTCAAGCAATCGTTGCGACCATCCTTGCTGACGCGTGTTGTAAAGCTGCGTTGTCGATGCATTGGTGTATTCAATGGATGCCTTGCCCGTCAGCAGCCAGTGAAAGAAGTCGGCAATCATCATGAACTGACAACCGGCATTAAGAATCGGCGAATCTCCCAGCTTGGCCGCGTGCAACTGGTACAGCGTGTTGATCTCCATGAACTGCAAACCGGTTTCCTCGAAAATCGTGCTCCGATCAACGACATCAAACGCTTGACGCAGCATGCCGCGTGTCCGCGCGTCACGATAGTGATAACCGGGACCAATCCAGTCGCCGTTTCGATCCAGAAAGACATAATCGACGCCCCACGAATCGACGCCCACGGACAACACTTGCGAAGGTCCCCCCGCCGCGATGGATAGCCCTTTGCGAATCTGTTGCCAAAGCCCCAACAGATTCCAATGCATCCGATTTTGCACGTGGACCGGATCGTTCTCGAAGCGATGAACTTCACCCAGCGTCAGTCGACCGTCGACCACGCCACCGGA
>JAGQPV010001146.1 GCA_020426545.1 Planctomycetaceae bacterium | reverse complement strand
TGCCAGTGCACATCACCCCGTTGCTCCCAGGTCGGCGCTTCACCACCCAGCAAGTGCGCCAAAACACTGCGGCCATCCACCTGCGCTGCGGCAGGCACCTCGACGCCGGCCGCTTCGCAGAAGGTGGGCAGCCAATCGTTGCTATGCAAAAAGGCCTCACTGGTCTGACCCGCCTTGATGTGACCTGGCCACCAGGCGAGCAACGGCACCCGGATGCCGCCCTCATGCAAATCCGTTTTGCCGCCCTTCAACTCACCGATGTAACCCTCAAACGCCGCGCCGTTGTCGCTGGTGAAGATCACCAAGGTGTTGTCCGCGATGCCCAGCTGCTCCAAGCGACGCATCAGATCCCCAATGCGCGCGTCCATGTGACGCACCATGGAGCGAAACCGATGCTGATCCTCGCTGATGTCGGGCGCAGCAGTCGCCCCCCAATGCGGACCGGGAGCCGGTTCATACGGCTTGTGCGGCACCAGCCACCAAACGTTGAGAAAGAAGGGGCGCTCATCCTTCGACAAACGCTCGATCATCTCCAAGGCAAAGTCGCCGTTCGCATCCGTGAAGTGTTTCGTGAAATACGGAT
>JAGQPV010001145.1 GCA_020426545.1 Planctomycetaceae bacterium | reverse complement strand
GCCGAAATCACCAACGGTTTCGGCCGGCAGACCGTACCCAGCGGAGTGGCCGTGGCCAACCCGGCCTTCGATGTGACCCCCGCCCGCTGCATCGCCGGCATCATCACCGAAAAAGGCGTCGTGGCCCCGGTGACAACCGAGAACATCCGCAGCCTGCTTGGTTGAGGTATTGGCCGCGACCCTCAGGAACGAGAAGGGCGTGGTCTTCTTTTCCGTAGGTCAGGCTGTGCCTGAAGCATCTCACACCCTCGACGTCCCCTGGGTTTTCTCCGTGTGCCATGCCCATAGCCGCGAAGCGGAATGGGCATGCTCGGTGAATATTGCGGACCGCAGGAACCATGCCCACGCAAGCGTGGACATGCCACACCTGGTCGCAGGCTTTTCTTCCGTCCCTCCCTTTCAGGGAGGGACCGCAGGGAGGGTCTCACCGTGCAGCAGCCCCGCAACCGGCAGTCTTCTTCAGATGGGACATCCCAGCAGCTGAAAACCTCGCCCATTCAGCCCCTCACCTCAATCCTCTCCCCACAGGGGAGAGAAAGAAGATCTACGAGCGACGGTCAATCCCCGCGTGCCACGGGCGGCTGGTC
>JAGQPV010001144.1 GCA_020426545.1 Planctomycetaceae bacterium | reverse complement strand
CACTGATAGGGGTCGGTAGCGCTCTGCAGGTAGGTCGGCGATTGCGGAAGAAAGCGGTGGTAAATCGCGTCGGCCTGTTGCCGGATGGCGAGGTACTCACCCATCTTTGCCGGCTTGATGCGATAACGAAATGTCTTAAGAAACATCGTCAGACAATATCCTGCTGCCGTGTCGTCGTGCGTGTCTTACGAAGGGCGGCCAAAGCCAGTCTAAGTGGGCGCTACATTCTCGTCAGTTGATAGTACGTCGAGACCGTCGCCAATATCAGGAAAAACGCCCCCGTCAGAACCAGCCCGATGCGAATGAACCAATTCGGCCGCAAGGCTTTCGGCAGCAGCACCAGATTCAGGGCCAGCGTGTGCCAGCAACTGAACCCCAGGGCGAAGTTCATTATCATCGTAGCATAAAGCAGGAGTTGTTTGGGCTTTCCGAGATGCAACATCGTGAGCCCGAAGACGGCAAATATCAGTAAAACGCTGAAATATACCCAACGAATATTCGAGGGATCGAGCTTCCGCAGGCTCCCGCTGGCGGTCCAAAACACGTCGATCCAGCGGCGAATCAGCCCGTCGGCACTGGTGGCCATG
>JAGQPV010001143.1 GCA_020426545.1 Planctomycetaceae bacterium | reverse complement strand
CACATGAAGTAACTTGCAACCATCGGCACGGCTCAAATCATCCGCGCGCTCCCAAAGGCGTCAGCGAGGCGCGGCTGCTGTGGAGTGTTTTGCTGAATCAATTGCTCACGGTCGCGCAGGCTGCGGCAGGCGTCATTTCCGGTAGCGTCGCCTTGCTCTCCGACGCCGCTCACAATTTCAACGACGCCAACGCACTCTTGATCACATACGTCGCCCGGCGCATATCCCGCAAGCCGGCGAACCGGCGTTATACCTTCGGCTACCGCCGGGCGGAGATGATCGGAGCCGTCATCAACTTGACGTTGCTGGGCGCTATCGGGTTGTATTTGGCGTACGAAGCTGTCATGCGTTTTATCCAGCCGGTTGAAATCATTGGCTGGCTGATGGCAGCGGGTTCGATCTTGGCGCTCGTCGTCGACGTGGCCACGGTACTGCTGTTGTGGTCGATGAGTTCCGGTTCGTTAAACGTCCGAGCGGCCTTTGTCCACAATCTCGTCGACGCTCTCGGCAGCGTCGCCGTGTTGGTCGGCGCAGCGGCTATCATCTGGCTCGACTGGACGTGGACCGATCCTGCCTTGACGTTGATG
>JAGQPV010001142.1 GCA_020426545.1 Planctomycetaceae bacterium | reverse complement strand
AAAGCCGATCTTGTCCACCAGGCCCTTCTCGAGCGCCTGGTTGGCCGTGAACACCTGGCCCTTGGCGACCGCGTCGAGCGCGGCGTCATCGGCGCGGAACGCGGGGCGGCCGGACTTGACCACCTCGCGGAAGTGCTGATAGGTCTCGTCCACGAGCTGCTGAAAGAGCGCGCGCTCCTCGTCGGTCATCTCGCGCGTGGGCGTGCCCATCTGCTTGAATTCGCCGCTCGCGACCGAGTCCTCGTCCACTCCCCACGTGTCCATGAGTTTGCCCACGTTGTAGTGGGGGATAATCACGCCGATCGAGCCGGTCCAGGTGGTGGGCTCGGCGAAGATCGCGTCCTCCTGGTCCCCCACCGCCATCGCGATGTAGTAGCCGCCGCTGGCGCACAGGCTGCCCATGCTGACCACAACCGGTAGGTCCCGCTCCTTCTTCACCTCGCGGAGGTGGTGCAGCAGGTAGTCGCTCTGGGTGACCGTGCCGCCCGGCGAGTTGATCCGCAGCACGACCGCCTTGACGTGCTTGTCTTCCTTGATCTTGTCGAGCTGTTCCTTGGGGAACTCGTCGCCTTCGACGATGGTGCCCGACACT
>JAGQPV010001141.1 GCA_020426545.1 Planctomycetaceae bacterium | reverse complement strand
CCTGGCTGTCCACGAAATCATATTCCATCTTCAGCTTGTCGATGGCGTTGATGTCCACATCGCCGAGCACGATGAAACCCGTCGCGATGAGATTCTCGCGGCGCTCCTCAGGCGATGCGGCAGGCAGCAGATCCCCCGCGATCTGCTCGCGGATGAAGCGATCGAACGGCTTGTCGCTCTGGAAGGCATCCACCAGATAGTCGCGATACCGCCACGCATGCTCAGCGAAGATTTTTCCCTCGGTGCCGATCTGCTCCGCATAGCCCACGAGGTCCAGCCAGTGCCGCGCCCAACGTTCGCCATAAGCCCGCGAATCCAGCAAGCGATCCACGACGCGCTCCTGCGCTTGCGGCGAACGATCCGAGACAAAGGCCGCGATCTCCGCCTCCGTGGGCGGCAGACCGGTGAGGTCAAAGGTCACCCGCCGCAGCCAGGTGTGGGCGTCGGCTTCTGCGTTGGGTTTGATGCCCGCCGCCTCCAGTTTTGCGAGGATGAAGACATCCACCTCATTCAGCGGCCAAGATGAGTCGCGGACCGCAGGCCGAGCAGGGTCACGCACCGGCTGGTAGGCCCAGTGTTTGCGTCCTGCCTCCACATC
>JAGQPV010001140.1 GCA_020426545.1 Planctomycetaceae bacterium | reverse complement strand
TCAACGAACTCAGGGAGAATCGCCGCGAAACGCGCCTGCAGTATCGAGGCAACTGGCTGTCGACCGGCGAAATCGTCGAAGCCGGAGTTCCAGCCGTCTTCCGTCAGTCCGGGGAAGCAGAGCCCGCAGATCGGCTGGCGCTGGCGCGGTGGCTGGTCGCAGAATCCAATCCGCTCACGGCCCGTGTTCTCGTCAATCGCTACTGGGAAGCGATGTTTGGCCGGGGGCTTGTGCTCACGAGCGAAGATTTTGGCACGCAGGGTGATGCTCCCACGCACCCGGAACTGCTCGACTGGCTGGCGACGGAAATGATCCGTATCGGCTGGGATCGCAAAGCGATGCTCAAACAGATTGTGATGTCGGCGACATATCAGCAGGACGCGCGAGTGACGGCGGATTCCCTTGCGGCCGATCCGGACAACCGCTGGCTGTCGCGCGGGCCGAGGGTTCGGCTGAGCGCCGAGATGGTGCGTGATCAGACGCTGTTCGTGAGTGGTCTGCTGAGCCCCAAAATGTTCGGGCCTCCCGTCCGTCCCCCACAGCCGAATCTGGGTCTTAACGCGGCATTCGGCAGTTCTGTGGACTGGACAACCAGCGAA
>JAGQPV010001139.1 GCA_020426545.1 Planctomycetaceae bacterium | reverse complement strand
CAAGAGGTGACGTGCCGAGAGCACCGAACCGACCGCCACGCCCGCCGCCACGACCAACAACCCGATGCGGGTGCGCCGCAGGTTGCGTCGCGTCGCCCACCAGAGCACCAGCACCACCAGGAACGTGGCCAGGTAGAAGTGCTCCTCCACCGAGAGCGACCAGGTGTGCTCGAGCGGGTTCCGCTCGGCGAAGGCGGCGAAGTAGTCACCGGAGAATTGCGCGACGTTGGCGTGCAGGAGCACCGCCCCGACCGCCGTGCGAGTGGTCTCGGGGCTCTTGTACACGCCGACCGCGACCAGCGCCAGCACGGCGGCGACCATCACCGCCAGCCCCGCGGCAAGACGCCTCGCCCGGCGGGTGAAGAAGCGCCGGCCCTGCGGGCCACCCCGCCTCGAGAGCGAGTCGAGCAGCACCGTGGTGACCAGGAACGTCGACAGCACGAAGAACACGTCCAGGCTGCCGGGAGCGAGGGAGAACCAACCGGGATCGGCGTGGTAGGCCACGATGGACATCACAGCCACGCCGCGCAGCGCGTCGAGTCCGGGTCGGTGACCCAGGCGTGGGGGTGCGGCGGCGCGCGCGGATTCCTGTTGGGCCCTG
>JAGQPV010000113.1 GCA_020426545.1 Planctomycetaceae bacterium | reverse complement strand
GAGCGCAGCACAGTCGCCACCTGCTCCGGGTCCACCGGTTCTCCGCAGGTAAACAGATCGGCCGCCAGATACTGCCGCTCCGGCCAGGAGTGCAGCGACAGATGCGACTCGGCCAGCAGGCCGAAGGCCGTCACTCCCTGCGGACTGAACTGGTGCGAATGCAGGTGCAGTAAAGTGGCTCCCACCCGCACGACCGTCTCCTCGATCGCCCGCTCCATCTGTTCGGTGGAATTGATGGCATCGCTGCAGCCCCAGCATTCCAGCAGCAGATGTCTGCCCAGTGGCTGCCGGTCGACCGGTGGCTGCATACGGAATTCTCCCCAGGATTTCAGAAGACGGCCCGTCTGACGGAACCCGGTTCATACCCTGCGAAGGCGCTATCCAGAGGATTCGCGAGGATTCAGACGGTCTCATCCAGAGCCGGAGGTGGTTCGTCCACCGGCTGTTCATGTTCGGTAATGAAGGCGCGGGCGGCGGCTTCGTCGACATCGCGGACGAACAGCCGGACCTCAAACACCCCGGTCATTCCGGCCTGATGTTCGTTCTCAATTTCACAGGGAATGCCTTCCGCTTCAAGTGTGGCCCGAATGACTTCGCAGCGACCCACATCGGTGGAAGAGTAAACGGGGATCAGTCGTACTTCACTCATGGCAATCTCCTGGCAGAAGCGACACGTGTCATGCCCGAGTGGCATCACACCCCGACAGCACGGAAAAAACTGCACGTGGAGCAGCAGGAGCAGCCTGACCTTTCCCGCCATTTCCGCCGGATGCCGCCGGTTTCTCCCGGTGAAGATCCTCCGGACCACGGGCCGCGTGTCGACTGGATACGTCATTCTGCCCCCGCCGGTTCACTGGAACTGCGGAAACTGGCTGACGGCTGGCTCCCCTGACTCCAGCTTCATCATACGGGGATCTCACGCCCCAGACAGAGGGGCATTCACCATGGGAACGGAATGCCACCTGCTGCGACGGCTGTTCCAGTCGGCCCGGCCGGAAGACTCGGGCGGAACACAGGGGACCTGGACAGAGAGGAGGCCCAGCGGCAGAGCAGTCCGCGGCTCCGCGGCGAATTACGCGGAAATCTCTTTCCTTCCTGACCTGAAGCTGCCCAGAATGACAGCTGGCGCACCGGAATTCTGAAGGATGTTGTATGGGCCGGGAGGCTGAATGATGCCTGCAGGACGAACTTTTTTGACGACGCTGCTGTCCCGCCAACTGCCCGCCGTGCAGCCGGGGCTGATCTGTCTGGTGCTGAGCGGGATGGGGTTGATGCTGTCGCCCGCCGTGGCCCAGAGGTCGGATGCTCCCGTCGGAAATCAGTTCGAGCTGATCGTACCCGGCGATGAAGAAGATTCGTCGCGGGCGGTGTTTGACGGCCGCAGTCTGCTGATTCAGGATTCCCGGGGCCGGAAATTTGAATATGTCCGCGCGCCGCAGTTCGACACTCCCGACGGAGAGTTCTCCGGCTGGTTCTCGCCAGCGGCCCGGCAGGCCATTCGCTGGCCGGCGAACAACCGGGGTTCCATGCTGATTGGCGATGCCACCGGCAACCAGTGGAAGCAGAGCCAGATGCGGATTGTCCCCGTGCAGCGGGCGGCCCGGCCTGTCACGCCGCTTCCCCCCGCACCGGGTATTGGCCCACGGGGCGATGAGGCTGTCATCCCCCGCCGCCTGCCCGAACGCCCCGCAACCGACCTGTTCCCCGGCATGGACCGCGACAGAAACCGGGGCAACACGGGTGCAGCCGGCCGACGGCGGGCACGCCGCAACCGGTCGATGGAGCTGTACCCCACCGTGGTGGAGGTGAATCGCGGCCAGCTGGCAGCGGGCTTTATCGACAGCGACGGGAAGCTGCAGCTGGTGCAGGGAGAGACCGACCGCTGGCGTTCGGTTCCCCGTGTCTGGCAGGGACAGCTGGAACCCGGCGGCGTGCTGCGGGCCGTTCCCGATGCGATCAGCCGGGGGAATGCCGCCTTCTGCACGATTGATTCGGGGGGCGATCTGCTGCTGATTCGCCTCGATGGGACTGCCGATTATCTGACTGACACCGGGCACTTCGTACCGGGTGGCGATCTGCAGATTGCAGGCCTGCGCCAGCCGTGGATTGTCACCATCGACAGGTCGGGAGCACTCGTCGCTGTCGATCTGCAGACCGGTCGCGAGCAGGTCATCGATGATTTCCGAACGGATCAGCGGGGTGGCGAACTCCGGCCCCAGCCACGGGACTCGGACAGAATCTCCGATCTGTTCCGTTCCAGAGACAACCGGAACCAGCCTGGCGACCTGTCACCTGCTGCACCACTGCGTTCCGCAAACCGGCGGGGAAATGCTCTACCCGCACGGGGACAGCACAGCAGCGGCGCCGTACCGGGTGGCCCGCTGGCAGTGCCGCATGCCCCTGCTGGCGAACGTCACGGTCTGGACGTGTTCCTCGTCAACCGGGCGGGCGAACTCGTGCAGTATGAGCGGGTGCGGGGCGGCTGGGCTGCGCCACAACTGGTGGCCCGGGGGTTCGTACCCGGTACCTCCGTCTCGGCCGTCAGCCTCGCGCTGCCTGATGCCGGTGCGGGGAATGACGGCCTGGCAGTGGCCGCCACCGATGTCGAGGGAACGATCCGCCTGCTGACCAGCGATGGCCGGGGATGGCGTTCCGCCCCGGCACCACGGGACGTGTTCCCCGCTCTGTCGTCGCTCGAACTGGTGAATGGTCCCCGTGGTCTGTGGCTGTCTGGCGTGCCCCGCAGCGGAGACTGGATGGTGTGGGAACTTTCCAATGGCCGGCGGTGGCTGCCGCATGTGATTGCCTCCGGCTTTCCCGCCGGTGCTCCCGTGGCCTTCCTGCCGGATGCCCTGACCGGTGTGTGCATCGACCTGACGGGACGGCTGGTCGCGGGATACCAGACCCGTTCCGGGTGGGATGCCGTGCTGTGCCGGCCCGGATTCGATAACTCCCCCCGACTGACCCGCCGATCAATTGTCGCGGGTGGGGGCGGGGGGCTGCCTCCCGCGCAGATCACCTTCAGCAACCCGTCGAACGAGACGCTGCTGGTTCGCCTGTATGATCGGGTACAGGGGCAGCAGGTCGCCCAGCTGCGGCTTCCGGCCCGTGGTTCGGCAACCCGCCTGCTCGAGCGGGACGGAGGAACGATTCTGGAGGAAGCCTGGCTGGTCCCCGGACCGGGCGGACAGCTGGTGGAAGAGGTCCACCGGCACACGCTTCCCGGCCGGATTCGCTACGATGTGGTGGTATTCGCTGATCGCACAACCTATCAGTACATCGACCGCCGCAGCGACAAGCCCGAGGGTGCCCTTGAAGACTTTTCAATCAACTCTCTGGTCAGCCTGGGTGCCTTCCCGCTGCCTGCCGGAAGAGGCCTGCAGGATGGCGACCGGATTGATGTGCCATACGAAGCCGCCATTCGGGACAATCCCGGAGCGCCGGTGCTTTTTCCGTGAGGTAAGTGCCGGTTGCCGCCAGCGGGTGACTGAGGGAGGAGCGGGATGAGCGACGGCGCTCAGGCATCCGCTGCCCGCCCGGCCCTGGCAGATGAACGCCGGTGGCTGCTGCTGGTTTTGGCTGTGGCCTTCATGCTGAGAGTTGGCCTCGCCTTCGGCCTGCAGGCCTGGCTGGATGATTCCGTCGGACGCCGGTTTCTGATTGCCGGCGATGCCGACGGGTACTGGGAACTTGGCCGGCGGCTGGCCTCGGGCGATGAGTACTCGCTGTACAACCCGCCCCGGCATGTGCTGCGAATGCCTGGATTCCCCGCACTGCTGGCTGTGGCGATCCGACTTGTTCCCGGCAGACCGGAACTTGCCGCGCGGCTGCTGCTGGCCCTCACGGGAACAGTGGCCTGCGGTCTGGTATGGCTGCTGGCCCGGCTGCTGAATGTACCCCGTGCGGGCGTACCGGCGGCCGCCTTCTGCGCCATTTCTCCCCTGCTGGCGGGCTTCAGCGTGGTGCTGCTGAGCGAAACGCTGTTCGCCGCTTGCCTGCTGTTGAGCCTCTGCGGAGTCGCCTGGCTGGCCTTACCCCGGGCTGGGGACTCCGCATCCGCGCAGAATCCGGCGGCATCGCAGAACCCGCCGGAACCGACAGCACCTGCCAGCCGCATTCCTTCTGTCCTGCGGGCAATGCTGGCAGGCCTGTGCACAGCGGCTGCCGTTTATGCCCGGCCAGCATGGCTGCTGGCTGCGCCGCTGCTGGGTGTCATGTTACTCGTCGCCGCCTGGCGACATCGGTGGTCCATTTCCCCCGCCCGTATGATCGGGCTGGTCCTGGTGCTGCACCTGACTGTGGCTGCGGCTCTGCTGCCGTGGGCCCTGCGAAACAGACAGGTCACCGGGCACCTGGTGTGGACCACCCTGTGGATGGGACCGAGTCTGTACGACGGGCTGCATCCCGGGGCCACCGGCCTGAGCGATATGACCTTCTTCGAGGCCGACCGGGCGCAGCTGGCCGGCCTGAGCGAGTACGAAATCAACGAAGTGTATCGCCAGCGGGCACTGGAATTTCTGCGGAACGAACCGGGCAGGGCACTGATACTGGCGGGGGTGAAGCAGCTGCGTTACTGGAGCCCGTGGCCCAACGCCGCCGGGTTCCGCCACCCGCTGCTGCGGACCGCTGTCGCCCTGTTTTCGATACCGCTGCTGCTGCTGGCCGGTTACGGAGCCTGGCAGTTTCGCCGCCAGTGGTGGCTGCTGGCGCTCACCCTGGGGCCGCTGCTGTACTTTGCCGCCCTGCACACGCTGTTTGTCGGTTCGCTCCGCTATCGGTTGCCGGCCGAGTACCCACTTTCGATTCTGGCAGCTGCGGGCCTGCTGACCCTGCGAAACCACATACCGGGAAACACCTTCCGTCATAAACCAATTAAAAATCGGTAGTTACCTCAGACCAAACCGCCAGCACCGGCCGTGAAACGCCGTTTCTCAGGTGGTCGCGGGGTTCGCCCCAACCGACCATGCAGCGGGTTTCGAGCCGGCGGGCATCGGCGCATGGCACGGAAACCGCACCGGCGGGAGATCCAGTATTTTTCCGCAGATCTCGGGATTCGGGTGGTGGCGGGGGAACCACTCTGCTGACTGGCGCGTCCCGAAGAGTATAATGAAGCGGCGGTATCTGCTGCGCCGACGATGACATACAGGCAGTTGCGGCAGAATTCCCCGGTCCGTTCAGGTGGCGGCATCAGTCTGGCAGACCAGCAGTCTGGCAGTTCCCGCACCGAGGCGGGCCTGAAGGCCGAATGATGGCCTGCCGGCAGATTGCACCACAGAATGCCTGGCCCGAAGGGTTCCAGCGAAATGTCCACATCCTACGATCCGGCCGGTTCGCAGCAGTATGTCGATTACGATGAGTATATCGACCTGCAGCTGCAGCGCACGCGGGAGCAGATCCGCTGGACCGACATTCTGACGGCCCTGGCCGGAATTGCCGTGGCCGTGCTGGCCTACACCTTCGTGTTTGTCGTGTTCGATCACTGGGTCGTGGAGGGCGGGTTCAGCGTTCCGGCCCGCGTGACCATGCTGGTCATCATGCTGACGGCCACGATCGCCTGGCTGGCCTGGAAGGTGCTGGTTCCGGCAACCCGCAAGGTCAACAGCCTGTACGCCGCCCGCACGATCGAACAGTCGGCCCCGCAGCTGAAGAATTCTCTGCTGAATCTGATCGACCTGAAACGCTCCGGCAGACCGCTGCCGGTGGAAGTGGGCAGCTCGCTGGAACGGCGGGCCGCGGTGGGCATCTCCCAGCTCGATATGGAGCAGACGGTCGACCGGCGGCTGCTGATGCGGCTGTCGCTGATTCTGCTGGGCCTGGTGGTGGTCTTCTGCCTGTACACGCTGTTTTCCCCGCGTAAGATTTCCGACTCGCTGGTGCGGGCCCTGCTGCCGACGGCCGCAGTCGATGTGCCCACCCGCACCCGCATCACGGATGTCACACCCGGAGACGAAACGCCCGTCGTGCTCCGCGGGACCCGCCTCGATGTCACCGCCCGCCTGCTGGGCGAAGTGCCCGACCGCGTCCTGCTCACCTTCTCCACCAGCGACCGGCTGGTGGTCGATCAGCCGGTGGAAATGCGACTGGTCGACGAACAGATTCGCGAGTACCGGGGCACGATTCACGGGGCCCATGGCGACGGAATTCTGCAGCCGCTGACGTATGAAATCACCGCGGGCGACGACCGGGCCGGCCCGTTCGAGGTGCAGGTGACGGACCCGCCGACGGTTTCCATCGACCAGCTGCAGCTGACCTGGCCAGCCTACATGGAGCTGGAACCCCGGCAGCAGACGGAAGGGCACATCGATTCCTGGGAGGCCACGGAAATCGAACTGACAGCCACCGCCGACTGGAATTCGACCGGCCGGGGCGAACGCAGCCCCGTGGCGGAGCTGATCATCACGCGGGACCAGCACAGCGGCGAACCGGCGGTGCTGCCGGTGCCCCTGACCATCGACGGTGACAGACTGACGGGGCGGTGGGAACTGGAAATCCCGCACGACCCGGCCCATCCGCTCGAAGCCGACCGGACCGTCTGGCAGGGCTGGTACCGCATTCGTCTGCGAAATCAGGACGGACTGGAGAACGTCAATCCGACGTGGTACCGGCTGACCGTGCGGCCTGACCGCGCTCCGCTGGTGCAGCTGGCCTGGCCCACCGCCGATCTGGAACGCCCGCTGAACGCCTCTGTACCGCTGAAGGTTTTCGCCCGCGACCCGGATTTCCGCCTGCGGAACGTGCGGCTGATGCTGCAGAAGACGGGCGCTGAAGACACCCGCAGCGAAGTTGTGTTCGATGCACTGGAATCGGGATCGCGGCGGCGCAGCCTGAGTCTCACCCACGAGCTGAAACTCGATCAGCGGCGTCTGCAGCTGGAACCCGGCGACGAACTGCAGTACTGGCTCGAAGCCCGCGACAACTGCGAAACTCGCCGCCGTCCGGATGGAAACGTGGCGAAGTCACACCCGCGACTGCGGATTCGCATTGCCGACCGCGTCGATGACATGGCGGCGGAGGAACAGCAGCAGCAGGACCAGCAGGAAGCTGAGGAAGCGGCCAGCCAGCGGAACCCGGCGGAAGCGGGCGAGCAGCCGAAGTTCGCTCCCGGGGACGATCAGCCGCAGGAAGCCCGCCCGCCCGAAGCGCAGCCGGAAGACCGCAAACCCGAAGGAGATCCGCAGGCCGACGACGGCACCGGCGAAGGAGCCGCCCGACAGAAGCCGCCCCGTGAAGGCGACCAGCAGCCCGCCGAAGGAGAGCAGACGGGCAGCAGGCAGGGGCAGCCGCAGAACAGCGAAAAACCCGCCGAGGGCGAACAGCCCCGGCCCGGAGACCAGCCGCAGCCGGGCGACATGCCGGAAGAAGGCAAATCCGGAGAAGGGGATGCCGGCAGCAGCGATTCGGCGGATGGCCAGTCCGGCGAGAAATCCGGCGGTTCGAATAAGCAGCAGGGAAAGAAAACCGGCAGCGAGGGAGAACCGGGCGGCGAACAGAAATCGGGAGAGGGCAAGTCCGGAGACGATCCGTCTGAAGACGGGGAATCGGGAGCCCGGAAACCAGGCGACCAGCCGAACCAGGGCCGCCGTGGTGAGGGAACGCAGAAGCAGAGTGACCAGCCGAAAGACGGCAGCGACGACGGGCTGGACCCGAACGATGAAACCGGCGAGGCGCTGGAGAAGCTGATTCGCCGCTTCAAGGAACAGCAGAAGCAGCAGCAGGATTCGGGCGAAGAAGGAAGTCAGCCGGAAGAGAACGCTGCTAAACCCGAAGCCGGCGAGAACGGCAAGGGCGACGAAGGCGAGAAATCCGGTTCCAGCAAACAGGCCGGCGGCGAGAAACCGTCGCCGGAGGATTCTCCGGACGGAAATTCCGCCGAACCAAAGACCGACAAACCGGGCGGCGGGCAGAAGCCGCAGGACAGGCAGCCTGCAGGCGGCGAACAGCCGGCTGACAGCGAGCAGAACCCTGCAGGCGGGAAACCCGGCGAAGACAGGCCGGACGATTCTCAGCAGGGCAGTAAAGGTGAGGACAGTAAGAGCGGCAAACCGGAAGGCGGCAGTCAGGGCAAACCGGGTGAAACCGGCACTGGCAAAATGAAGTCGGAAGACAGTGACGGTGCTGGCGGCGAAAGCGGAGCCGCGGATGGGAAACCCCAGCCGGAGTCGGGTGGCGAAGGAAAGACCGAGCCCAAACCGGGTGAAGGTGCAGCCAGCCCGAAACCGGGCAAGGGCGATCCCGGCAATCCGAAAGAAACAGAAGACGGTGGCACGGGCACGGAAGAGCCGGCGAAGGGCGAAGGCACCGCCGAGAAACGCAAAGCCCGTGGCGATGAAACCGGCGAAGGCACGCCAGAAACCGATCCCGCGGCCGATGCCACGAAATCGACAAAGCCCGGGGAACTGACCCGCAAAGAAGGCACCGACCCCGCTCGCCGTCCGGGTGAAGGCGACCCGATGAAGGCTGGCGAACAGCCGAAGAACGACGGTGAGACATCCGGCGAGAAACGTCCGGGTTCCGGCAATCCCGAACAGGCCGAACGCAAACCAGGTGAGAAGTCAGACCGGAATCCCGACGGGAAATCCGGCACGGATGAGAACACCGGCGGAGAAAAGGCGGCAACGAAGCGGCCGGATTCTCCACCAGCTGAGGGAACGGAACCGAAACGGGGCGAAGGCCGGCCCGAGGCCCAGAAGTCCGACCAGCCGCAGGGCGGAGAAAACGGCGGCAGCAAACAGGATGATGCCGGGGACCGTGGTGGAGACCAGCCGGGCCGGGGGGAAACATCGCCCCGTGAAGGAGCCGGTACGAAGTCCGACAAACCAACCGGCGGCAGTCCCGATGCCACGAAACCGGGCAATGCCGGGGAAGGCGAGAATCCGAACAGTCCGCAGCAACCGGGAGGAAACCAGACCGGAAAGGCCGGCAGCGGAAGCCCGGAAAGCACTCCCACTGCCAACCCAAATGCCTCTGGTGGCAAGCCTGGTTCGGAGGGTAAACCCGGTTCCAAAGGTGCCAGTGGCAAACCTGGCCAGGGAGATCCAGGAGCCAAAGGCCAGCCGGGCGACTCGGCTGGCGAGGGAGCAGGCCGGGGTGAGCAGGCCGACGGGTCCACCGGGCCGGGCGGTGCCCGTGGCGGGGCAAACAGTCGCGAAGGAAGCAGCAGCAATGGCGGCGCGGGATCTGGAGCAGGCGGCGGAGAAGAAGCCGACCTGGAGTACAACCGCAAAGCGGCCAACCTGGTGCTCAAGCAGCTGGAACAGCAGCTGGAGCGGGGCGAGGTCGATCAGGAAATGCTGCGGGAACTCGGCTGGAACGATCAGCAGCTGGGCCGGTTCACGGAGCAGCTCAAGAAACGGCTGAATGCTCCGGCCAATGCGGCGGGACAGTCCGACCGGCTGGAACACCGCAAGTTCGACGAAATGCTGAAAACGCTCGACCTGCGTTCCGCGCCCACCAGCCGCAAGGGGAGCGATGTCCGTCGCCGCGTGGCCCGGGAAAGTGCCGGACCAGGCCGGAAGCGGGTTCCGCCCGAGTACCGCCGGGCCTTTGAAGCCTACACCCGCAGCCTGACCGAAGAAGCAGCCCGTTCCCCCAAACCATGACGGCCTGACCAGCGTCCCGGCGCAACAGCTCGGGAGCGATGAAGAGGCAGCCGGGGCCATGGCGGGCCACTGCAGGTTCCTTCTCCTCTGTGCCGGCAGAAATACCCTTCAGGGTAGATATTTCTGTCGCACCGCAGAAATTTCCGATTGCGTTTTCTGCCGGGCTGGCTCCGGGCCAGCGTGGGGTATTCTTTCCTAACCTCTTGCTGTGATTAACCTTGACATCTGTCAGACTCCTCGGGAGGATGGCCGCGTCGTATCAGACTGGCCAGAGAAACAGTCTGATGATTTCGGGAACTATCCGTGCGGGTCGAGCGTCCAGATTATGGATGCCGTGAATACAAACGACGAAACACTGATTGCCGAGTGCCTTGACGGGCGGGCAGAAGCCTTCGGGCAGCTGGTCGTGCGGCATCAGGACAGGTTGTATCATTCGCTCGTCCGCATGCTGGGCTGCCCCGACGACGCGCGGGATGTCGCGCAGGATGCGTTCGTGCTGGCCTTCCAGAAACTGAGCACCTTTCGCGGCCAGTCCCGGTTTTATTCCTGGCTGTTCCGCATTGCCATGAATGTTGCCATCAGCGAACGCCGACGTCCCAGACACCGGGTTCGTTCTCTGGATGCCATTCACGAACAGGCGGGCGTCCAGCCGACCGACTCCCACCCCTCTTCAGCTCCTTCTCACTCCGTGGAACTTGCCGAGCAGCAGGAGCTGGTGCAGAAGGCACTGGCCCGCCTGTCGGACGAATTCCGCACGGTGCTGGTGCTGAAGGAGATGGAAGATCTGAAATACGAAGAGATTGCAGAGATCATGGAGTGTCCCGTGGGGACGGTCCGCAGCCGCATCCACCGCGCCCGACAGGAACTGCGGGAGATACTGGCTGCCGAGATGTCAAAGAATCCGTGAAGGCTCTGCCGGAGCTGTGCATGATGGGTAAGTCTGACAATCACGAAATCCCCGGAGAACTGCTTTCCGCATGGTGCGACGGCGAGCTGTCGCTGGAAGAGCAGGCCCGGGTGGAGCAGCTGCTGCAGGAATCGCCCGCTGCGCGGCGCGAGGCCGAAGAGATTGCGCAGCTGTCTTCGCTGCTGAAGAGCCTGCCACGGGAATCGGCCCCTCCCGAGCTGATCTCAGCCACATTGCGGCGGTGCGAACGGGAAATGCTGCTTGGCACAGCTGCCGGCGGCTCTCCGGACGAATCTGCTTCCCCAACTGTTGCAGCCAGTCAGGCCAGCTTCGGCGAGAACAGTCACCTCGAAAACGCCGGTCGAGTGACCGGGACAGCAGGCAACCCGCAACAGGCAGCAGCCGGCAGCAGCCGCTCCTTCTTCCGCAGCACGGCTGTGGCTGTCACGGGGCTGGCGCTGTCCCTGGTATTTGTCGTCACTGCGGCATGGCGGCTGGGAACCGACGGCCAGACGGGGCTGAACTCGCAGAGTGAACCGTTCGCCCGGACGGAAAAACCAGCCGGCGAATTCTCCGCGGACGTGGCTGAATCCGCCACCGACCTGGTGCTGTCCCACCACGAGGGGCTGCTGTCCGGCGAAGGCGGTTCCGCGGCCGATGATCTGGTGGCCTCCCGTGAAATGGATTCCGCCAGCGAACCGGCCGCTGCCTCATTCGCGGCAGAGTCTGCCCCGGGCGTGGCCCGGATGGCGGTCCGTGATCATCTGGCCCGCCCGCGCAGCACAGACCTGCAGAACCGGGCCGCTGGCCTGGCTTCGGGTTCCCGGGCGGCCGCCCTGCCTCCAGCTGCAGCAGTCGCTGCCAGCCCTGGTGGTCCGAAGCCCATTGCCAGTGTCGCCTGGCAGGAAATGCGGGCGGGCGACATTGTCCGCGTGCTCGACCGGGAAGACGGGCAGATTGCCGTCGTCGAACTGACCGTCGTCAATGTTTCGCAGTCACTGGGAGAACTGCAGATCCTGCTGTCCCGCCAGGCCATCGGCGAGCTGGCCAGCGAAGCGGGCGCGAAAGATGCCCGAGAGCTGCACCGGGCCCGCACGGCGGATGAGGATCGTCTGCCGGCAGAACGCGCCGCGGGCAACGAGGCCAGGGGCGTGTCCTCTCAGCGGCTGGGCGATGATATCGCCGCAGTGTTTGTGCAGAGCACGCCGGAACAGCTGGCCCGTGTGATTCAGGGAATGCAGCGGGAGAAACAGTTCGCCGATCTGCAGCTGGCCAGTGCGGTTTCGCCGGATCGGGTGGAACTGGCTTCTTCGCTCTCTGCCGATGAGGCAGCTGCCCCTGGTCGCAGTGCGGCCGAACAGCTGACAGTCGCCGACCTCGACCGCTCGCTGCTGGAATCCGCCGAACAGAGCCCCCACGCCCGCATGCTGCGGATGGGCCGACAGAGCAGCCCCGCAGCGGAAATCGCAGCAGCCCGGAGC
>JAGQPV010001138.1 GCA_020426545.1 Planctomycetaceae bacterium | reverse complement strand
AGTGCCAGGAGGAACATTCACGATGGGGAACGCCGGTGGTGACCCTGATGAACAACTGGAGCACGAAGTGACGATCAGTCCCATCGTGATCGATAAGTTTGAAGTTACCCACGCTCAGTTCGATGCAGCTCAGCTGCCCAATCCATCGAAGTGGAAGGACAATCCGCGCAAGCCCGTCAATCAGGTGCGCTGGCGTGACGCCAAGCAGTACTGCAATGAGCGATCGCTGATGGAAAAGCTGACGCCCTGCTATGACGAAGCTGTGCCAGGCTGGCCGTGTGACTTTTCCGCCAACGGCTACCGGCTGCCTACCGAAGCCGAGTGGGAATACGCCGCCAAGTCGGGCACCAGCAAGCCTTACGATTTCGGTGATGCAGGAAAGCTCCCGCAGCACGCCATATTTACCGACAACAGCAATCAGCAAACCGCGCCCGCCGGATCAATGAAGCCGAATGGCTGGGGAATTTTTGACCTCTACGGCAATGTTTCAGAGTGGTGTCACGACGTGTTCGATCCGGGCTACTACGCCAACAGCCCCAGCGAGAATCCTACCGGCCCCGAGCCATCGGAAGCAAATCCAAAACGCGTAGTGCGCGGCGGCTCATG
>JAGQPV010001137.1 GCA_020426545.1 Planctomycetaceae bacterium | reverse complement strand
TAGCCCACGGATCATGGCCGACGCGGCGGTCGCGATCATTTCCCAACCAGCTCGCCAGGTCACCGGCACCTGCTTCATCGATGCCGATGCCGTTACCCGGTTCGCCGGAATCGACGACCTCGCCCGTTACGGCGGCGGGCCCAGCCCCACCCCGGATCTGTTTCTCGACTGACGCACGCCGGCCCGGCATCCTGTGCGGGATTGCCGGGCCGGTTCGTGCGGTCGGTCAGATCTGCGCCCAGACCGACTTGGTCTGCATGTAGGCCTCCACACCGGCCTTGCCGAACTCGTGGCCCCAGCCGGACTGCTTGTACCCGCCGAACGGCACGTTGTGGTCGAACACCAGCTGACAGTTGAGGCTGACCGTCCCGGCCTGCAACCGCTTGGCCACCCGATGCGCTCGGCCGAGGTCTTTGGTCCACGCGGTGGCGGCCAGGCCGTAGCTGGTGTCGTTGGCCAGCGCGACCGCCTCGTCCTCGTCATCGAACGGCAACACCGTGACGACGGGTCCGAAGATCTCCTCCTGGTAGAGCCGGCTGGTAGCCGGATCGACGTTGGTCAGGACGGTCGGGTGCACGAAGTAGCCGGTGCGATCGAGCCGGTTCC
>JAGQPV010001136.1 GCA_020426545.1 Planctomycetaceae bacterium | reverse complement strand
AACGACCTCGGCGCTCCGAAAGACCTGGCGATGCTGCTGAAATACGACAGCGTGCAGGGTCGCTTCAACGGCACGGTGTCGGCCGATGGCGACGCCCTGGTCGTCAACGGGCGCAAGATCAAGGTCGTGGCGGAGAAAGATCCGCGGAAGTTGCCGTGGAAGGAAATGGGCGTGGACGTGGCCCTCGAATCGACCGGCTTCTTCACCGATCGGGCGGCCGACGGCAAGCCGGGCTTCGACAGCCATATCGAGGCCGGCGCGCGGAAAGTGGTCATTTCCGCTCCCGCCAAGGGGCCCGATCTGACGGTGGTGCTCGGCGTCAACGACAAGAAGCTGACGAAGGACCATCACTGCATCTCCAACGCCAGCTGCACAACGAACTGCCTGGCTCCAATGGTGAAAGTACTGAACGACAAGTTCGGTCTGGAACACGGGCTGATGACAACCTGTCACGCCTACACCAACGACCAGAAGGTCGCTGACCAGCTGCACTCAGATGCCCGCCGCAGCCGTGCTGCCGCGATCAACATCATTCCCACTTCAACTGGTGCTGCCAAGGCCGTCGGTGAAGTTCTGCCTGCTGTGAACGGCAAGCTGACCGGACTCG
>JAGQPV010001135.1 GCA_020426545.1 Planctomycetaceae bacterium | reverse complement strand
ACTTCTATGCGTACGGCGCGAAATACGATCAGCCTGGGACAGTCGGTACTGCTTTCAATCGCTATTGCAGCTATCCTTGTCGCTATCTCTGTTGGGCATTTCTATGTTGGTCGCACTCTTCTGCCCCGTATCGAATTTTTGGCTCGCGCGGCAGGCAACATATCTGAAGGGCGCTCCGCTTCGCGGATTCCCGATGATGGTTCAGATGAACTCTCCGATCTTGCAAGGGCACTCAATCTTTTCAGGGACACCCGCGATGAGCTTATCCAATCGGCCAAACTGGCGGCGCTGGGGCAGATGGCCGCGGGTATCGGCCATGAGCTAAATCAACCACTGGCCGCAATCCGCTCTCAAACCCATAACGCGGAAAGGTACATTTCACGGAAAGAACCGGAAAAAGCTCTCCAAAACCTGAACAAAATCGAACAAGCGACAGCGCGGATGAGTGAGCAGATCGGCCACTTGCGGCGGTTTGCGCGGCTGCCTGAGCGCACGATTGGTCCAGTTGATCCGATGATCGCCATCGATGAGGCCATTGCACTGCTTGCACACAGGTTTGAAGATGAGCAGGTTTGTGTTTTCGTAGATCGAGGCTCTAGGGACGTATG
>JAGQPV010001134.1 GCA_020426545.1 Planctomycetaceae bacterium | reverse complement strand
GAATTGGACAAGCGTGGCGGTCAAATGCTGCCGCTGGGCAATTTGCAGACGGAGCGACGGACCGGTGTCGCCCTGCCCTCCCCCTTCACGTTCACGAAACATGGTCAGAGCGGTATCCCGATTAGCGACATCTTTCCGCAGCTCGCAAAGTGCGCCGACGAGTTGCTGGTGATTCGCTCGATGTACGCCGAACTGCCCAGTCATGAATTGTCATTGATGCTGATGAACACCGGCAATCAACGACTCGTCCGTCCAAGTTTCGGATCGTGGCTCAATTATGGCATGGGCAGCGAGAACCGGAACCTGCCAGGTTTCGTCGCACTGTGTCCAGGAGGCATGCCGGTCGGCGGCGCCGGCAACTGGCGTTCGGCATTCTTACCCGGCATCTATCAAGGTACGCACGTCGATACTTCGAAGACCGATCCCAAAGAGCTGATCGCATTTATCCACAATCGTCGATTGTCGCCTCAACAGCAACAGTCACAGTTTGCCCTGCTACGCGAACTTAATCAGCGACATCTAGAACAACGTCCACACGAAACGGCGCTAGAGGCGCGCATCGAATCATTTGAACTCGCCTATCGCATGCAGACAGAAGCCACGGACGCTTT
>JAGQPV010001133.1 GCA_020426545.1 Planctomycetaceae bacterium | reverse complement strand
TGGCCTGATCGGTGCGGCGCTGGTCTACGTCTTCGCCTCGTTCGCGATCCGCGCCGTCGGCAAGAGCGCCGAAACGATGATCGAAGAGGTCCGTCGCCAATTCAAGGCGAACCCCGGCATCCTCAAGGGAACGGCTGAACCTGACTACGCGGCCTGCGTGGACATTTCCGTCCGCTCGGCGCTTCGTCAGATGGTTCTGCCAGGCAGCCTCGTGGTGGTCGTGCCGATTCTGGTCGGCATCATCCTCCGCTGGGAAGCCGCAGCCGGCATGCTCATGATCGGCACCATCGCCGGCGTGCTTCTGGCCGTCGTGCTCAACAACGGTGGCGGCGCCTGGGATAACGCCAAGAAGTACATCGAAGCGGGCAACCTCTACGATGGCGACAAGAAGCTCGGCAAGGGCTCCACGGCGCACGCCGCGGCCGTCGTCGGCGATACCGTCGGCGATCCGTTCAAGGACACCGCGGGTCCGTCGCTGCACGTGCTCGTGAAGCTCCTGGCGACCATCACGCTCGTGCTCGCGCCGCTCTTCGTCTAGCCGGCGCCACGAAACAGTATTCTGAACAGCGGCGGGTCGGCTCAGCGTCGACCCGCCGCTGTATCGTTCGATG
>JAGQPV010001132.1 GCA_020426545.1 Planctomycetaceae bacterium | reverse complement strand
TTGGATGCGCGGATTGCACGTAATGCGTAATTCGTAGAGCGAGATCTATCCCAATTGAGGGGATGTTTCGTTGACGAATTACGCATTACGCATCACGCATTACTCCCTCCCCTACCAATCAATCGCTGCCCCATCATCCGGGTGATAACTTTCGGGGTTGCGCCAACTGTGACCGATCTTGTCGGACATGGCTTCTTCGTCGAGTTCGATGCCCAGGCCAGGCGCGGTGGGCAGATCGACGTAGCCTTCTTTGACGACGAAGGGCTGCTTGAGGTATCCCTCGCCCAAGGACACCTGTTCCTGGGCCAGGAAGTTGGGGATGCAGGCGTCGAGTTGGATGCCCGCGGCCAACGAGATAGGACCCAGCGGGCAGTGCGGGGCGACGGCAGCGTAGTAGCTCTCGGCCATCCCCGCGATGAGGCGACCTTCGAAGATGCCGCCTGCGTGGGAGATGTCGGGCTGGAGGATGCTGGCTGCGCCCTTCTCCAGCAGTTCGCGGAATCCCCACTTGGTGAAGACACGCTCGCCGGTGGCGATGGGCAGGTGCGTCTTCTTGGCGATGTCGGCCAGCACGTCCACATTCTGGCACTGCACCGGTTCCTCGATGAACATG
>JAGQPV010001131.1 GCA_020426545.1 Planctomycetaceae bacterium | reverse complement strand
TCATGCGCTGAATGGTGAAATTCTGGTGTCGAGTGTACTTGGTGAGGGTAGTACGTTCACACTGGTCCTGGATTGCGGCGATATCGAAGATCTTCAGCTCGTCGAAGCATCCGTCTTCCAGAACCTGCGCCGTCCCGAACAGGAGGCGGTGTCACTGCATGGATCTATCCTGGTCGTTGATGATCGCAGAGACATCCGATTTCTCGCGCAGCATATGATCGAGAAAGCGGGCGGCAGAGTCCTGACAGCAACCAATGGTCAGGAAGCCATCGATCGCCTCACTGGCAGTCAGGCACCCCATGGCATCGATCTGGTGCTGATGGATATGCAGATGCCCGTAGTTGACGGCTATACGGCTGCCCGGACTCTGCGAGAACGCGGATGCCGGATTCCCATCATTGCGCTCACGGCCAACGCGATGATGGACGACCGTAACAAATGCCTGCAGTCCGGCTGCACAGACTATACAACCAAGCCGCTTGATGGCCCCCTGTTGCTGAGAATGATCAGCAAGTACCTGCCCCCCGCGGACCACGTCTTACTGAAGGCAGAGTGATCGCGGGCAGGCACTGGCCAGGCTTTCCCGCATCGAAATGCGGTGTTCCGGTTGGTCGTCCCT
>JAGQPV010001130.1 GCA_020426545.1 Planctomycetaceae bacterium | reverse complement strand
TCCGGCTGCGTGAGCGAGTCCCAGTGCGCGAGCAGATGCTCTTGCTGGTGCTCGGCAAGCAGGGTTCGAAGTTGGCCCAGGTCTGCACCCATCACGTCAGATCGATCCGAAGTCCGTCGTATGCCAGCTCCATCCCCTCAGGCAGGGCACTACAGGTTTGCTCGTGTTCCAAGTCGTGCGACATGTGCGTGAACAGGGTTCGGAGAGGATTAAGCCGTTGAGAGACTTCAATCGACTCCTGAAGGCAGAAATGCGTGGGATGCTGGGCCTCACGCAGGGCATCGATAATCAACACGTCGAGCCCTTCCAGCAGCGGCCAGCTCTCCTCGGGAATGTGGTTCGTATCCGTACAATAGGCAATATTGCCGAATCGAAACCCGAGCACTTCGAAGCGACCGTGAATTAGTCGAATGGGGGTAAAGCGAGTGCCCAACACCTCAAACTCTTCGAGGCCAATCCGTTGGAACTCGAGTTGAGGGATGCCCCCCATGATCCGTTTGGGGGTGTGGTCCTGAAATGCGTAGTCGAACGACTTGCGGATCCGCTGCTCGACCAACTCTTCGCAGAACAGCGGGAGTTTATGTCCCAGGTAGTAAGGAAACAGCCGAACATCGTCGAGA
>JAGQPV010001129.1 GCA_020426545.1 Planctomycetaceae bacterium | reverse complement strand
GCTTGCGATAGAACCATGATGGAACCAAGAACGGATTCGCTCGCTCGTACAATCGCATTGCCAAATCGGAATCGTCGTGCATGATGCGAGTGTTGTTTCGGACATCCTTCCGCATCTGTGGACCAAATGATGTTGTGATCGGTGCTTCGTCGTAGCCGATCCGTTCACTCATTTCGATGAACTCCCGGCACTCATCCTCGCTCAGGAAATCGTGAATCACGAAGATCGCATCGCCACGAAGCTTTTCACAATGCATGGTTCTCTCTCCAATTGGGTTCCTCACTCTCGACATTAGACTCTCAACTCTCCGCTCAGTAGCCCGACCAGGATTCGAACCTGGAACGCCCGGATAGAAGCCGGGTGTGATCATCCGTTTCACCATCAGGCCCGGCGTCCGCCGGATGGTGCCTGCGGCAGCAGACAACTCCGAAACCGAAACGACATCTCAAACTCCCTCGCTGCCGCAGGCACAAACCGCCCGTGGCGGAGGCGGAAGGCGAGGGATTCGAACCCTCATGGCCCGAAGGCCGCACGGTTTAGCAAACCGGCCCGGCAAGCCGTATCCGACTGCCTTCCGAAAATTGAGTGGACCGCAAGGGAATCGAACCCTTCTCACTGAT
>JAGQPV010000112.1 GCA_020426545.1 Planctomycetaceae bacterium | reverse complement strand
CCTGCCTCCCGGCCGTTCGCAGGTCAACCTGATCAGCCAGCGAAAGCGGGAACACTCCCGCAAGCCCGTGGAAATGTACGATCTGATCGAAGAATGCAGCCCCGGCCCCTGCCTCGAACTGTTTGCCCGCGAACCCAGAACCGGCTGGACCCAGTGGGGGGACCAGCTGGAATCCTGGCTGGAGGAGCGTACGGTTCGCCGGGGGTATACTCCGCTCGAAGAACAGAACTCCCCCGAGGCCACCACCGGCACCAGCTGATCGCGGCACATACCCGCCCGCTGGCGGTCCCGGTATCGCGCAGCTGTCAGGATCAACCGGCCAGCGAATACATTCCGAATCCCGAACACCCCAGCCAAAGGCCCTGCTGTCGATGATCAGCATCAGCGACCCGCTGCAGACACCGCTCCCTCCGCCGTCCTCCTGCCGCACACCGCGGCCTGCCGATTTTGATTCCTTCTGGCAGGAAACGCTTGAGACGCTGGCCGAAGTTCCGCTGGATGTCCGGCTGGAGCAGAACCGTCTGCGGTCCACACCCACTGTGGATGTGTACGACGTGCATTACCGCAGCTGGGGCGGTCTGGAAGTGTTCGCCTGGTACTGCGTGCCGGCAGGTGCTGCCGCTGCTCAGCAGGCGGACCTCCCGGGGCTGATTCTCCCGCCAGGCTATATCGGCGACCCGGTGATACCGAAGCGGTGGGCCGAGCTGGGATATGCGGCCATTGCCCCCGCACCGAGGGGCAAGGTCCGCAGCCGGGACCTGTGTAATCCGGGGTACCCCGGCCTGCTGACATCGAACCTTACCGACCGCAGCACGTATACCTATCGCGGGTTCTACCTTGATGTGCTGCGCTGCCTCGACGTCCTGCAAAGCCGGCCGGAAGTCGACAGGGCCCGCGTTGGCGTGCACGGAGCCAGTCAGGGGGGAGCACTGGCCATCATTGTGCCGGCACTCGCTCCGGAGGCGGTCTGCTGTGCGTCGTCGGGAGTGCCCTACCTGGCGGATCAGCTGGGGGCAATCGAACTGACCCGCACTTATCCCTACCAGGAGCTGGCAGATTACCTGCGGCTGTATCCGGAACGGCGGGAAGCGGTCGAGCAGACGCTGGCTTACTTCGATGTGCGGCACTTTGGTCCGCGGGTTACCTGCCCGATCATTGTCAGCCTCGGTCTGCAGGACAACATTGTGCCGCCGGAAACCTGCCGGGTGGCATTCGACTCGCTGACTTCCGCAGCCGACCGGACACTCTACTGCTACGAACGCTGCGGTCACGACGGAGGCACTGCCCTCGGGCACGGCGAGACCGTCGATCAGTTCCTCGCCAGCCACCTTGGCCCGGTACCGGCCAGCGCCGGTTGAGGGTTCTGCTGCTGTCAGTCCGGCGGGGTCCTGTCAGACTGCGCTGCCGGGCGACGTTGAACGGTCCCGGTTCCTCTGTTTTTCCTGTGTGCGGCCCATGCGTGTTCTGGCCCTCAATCCGTTTCATGGCGGCAGCCACCAGGCTTTTCTGGAAGGCTGGATGCGGCACAGCCAGCATGAGTTTACCGTGCTGAGTCTGCCCGCCACCCGCTGGAAATGGCGGATGCGGCATGCCGCGTTCACATTTGCTGAGGAAGTGCAGCAGCGGTTTCAGGCCGGGGAACGGTGGGATGCGCTGTTTGCGACCGACATGCTGAACCTGGCCGAATTCCTCGGCCTTGCCAGAGCAGCCGCCTCGCAGTTGCCCGCGGTGCTGTACTTTCACGAGAACCAGCTGACATACCCCGTGCAGCAGCACGACCCTCGCGACCTGCATTTCGCATTTACGAATTATGTATCCGCCCTGGCCGCGGATGCCCTGTGGTTCAATACCGCCTGGCACCAGCACACGCTGCTGGAGGCTCTGGAACAGCTGCTGCGGCGAATGCCCGACCGCCGGAACCCGGCTTCCGTGAAACAGCTGCGGGAGAAATCCGCAGCGCAGTCTCCGGGCATTGAACCGGGGCCAGGTTGCGAACACCGATCTGAGGAGCGGGCTCGTCGGCTCGATTCGTCATCGCCCCTGCGGATTGTGTGGGCAGCCCGCTGGGAGCACGACAAGCAGCCGGAGCTGCTGTTCGCCGCCTGCCGCAGACTGAAGGAGCAGCGGTTCCCCTTTCGTTTAACCGTACTGGGCGAATCGACGGGATCGGTTCCCCCCTGTTTTGAAGAGGCCCGCGGCGAATTTTCCGGAGAGATCGACCACTGGGGCTTTGTGGAGTCTTCCGCAGGTTATCGCCAGCTGCTGGCAGCGGGAGATGTGATTGTCTCCACCGCGCTGCACGAGTTTTTCGGAATTGCTGTCGTGGAAGCAGCGGCTGCGGGCTGCCTGCCTGTGGTTCCCCGGGCTCTGGCCTATCCGGAAGTTCTGGGAGACCGGTGGCCTCTGTTTCATGATGGCACGGCAGACGGCCTGGTGGTTACCCTGAAAGCCGCTGCGGCCGCCGTCTCGGGGGCATCCCTTTCCCCGCCCGATGTTTCCCGGTATTTCTGGCGGAACCGCGCCGCCGGGCTGGATGCCGCTCTGTCGGCGGTGGTCAGCAGGCGAGCCTGCGGCGGAAAGCAGAATCTGCCGGAAATTTCCCCAGCCGATGGAGCCAGCCGGTGAATCAGTCTGCCGGATTATCTCTGCCAGCGGCGGCGCACACGGGGGCTGCGTCCGTGGCAGGTCAACCGGTGTGGACCGTGGATCGGGGAGTCCCGGCGAGCGGGAAACGAATTTCTCCCGCCGGGCTGTCCGGTGCGGAAGAGGAACTGCTCTCGCTGACGATTCAGATCGAAACGCCGGAGAATGTGCCGCTGTCCGTGCGGCTGGCTGGTCCGGCTCACCGGGGCGGTGCGTGGCTGCTGGATTATTTTATCCGCTGGACGGGTTCTCTGGTTCTGCTGTTTCTGCTGGCCTGCATGGGCCAGGCCAGCGGTCTGGGAGGGACGTTCGGCGGGCTGGCCCTGGTGACGCTGTTTCTAGTGCAGTGGGCCTATTATGTCATTTCCGAAGGCTTCTATAACGGCCAGAGCCCCGGCAAACGGGCGTTTGGCCTGCGGGTGATTCAGGAAAACGGGGCCCCGGTCACGTTCTGGCCGGCGCTGTTGAGAAATCTGCTGCGCGTGTCGGACGTGCTGCCGCTGGCCGTCATCTGGCTGGGTGAACTTGAGGCGATCAACGCACTGACGCTGCAGCTGGTACCCATTTATGGTATCGCGCTGGTGAGCATGGTCTGTACCCGGCGGATGCAGCGGGTGGGAGACGTGCTGGCCCGCACAATGGTGATTCATGAAGGCCACGCGGAGCAGCCGAAAGTCCCGCCGATCCTCTCCCGAATTTCGCCCCTCTCTTCGGAAGTCATCGGCTCATGGCGGCCTGCCCCACGTACTTTGGCGCTGATCGATGAATTCCTGTCCCGCAGGCATGTTCTCTCTCATAAACGGGGCCATGCGCTGGCGGCGGTGCTGGCGCGGGATCTGGCCCTTCGCCTGAATTACCGGGGAGATCTGGAGCGGGTGCAGCGGTTTCCGATGGGGTTCCTCGCCAGTGTTTCGGTCACATTCGGCAGCGAGAAGGATGAGCCCGTTGTTCGAGCGACGGAGGCCGGACAATGAACCGACGCAGCTGGCTGAAACAGCGCCGCCCGGTCTGGCAGCAGTATGAGAATCTGCTGCTGCGGCTGGAACACGGTTCCCGAGTCCGCCGGGAGTCACTGGAAAGTACGCAGTTTGCGGCCTTGTTCCGCGAGCTGGCGCACGACCTGGCTCTGGTGCGGTCCCGTGGCTGGGGAGACTCTCTGGAGAAATATCTGAATCAGCAGGTCGCGCGGGGGCACAGCCGGCTGTATGCCGCTGGTCCGGCGCGGGCGGGCCGCATGCTGCAGTTTCTCGGCCGGGACTTCCCCCGCCTGTTTCGCCGGCAGATCGGCTGGATGGCACTGGCAGCCCTGCTGTTCTATGGTTCGCTGGGAATTTCCTGGGCAGTGGTGCAGCATTCGCCCGAGCTGGCCAGCCGCATCCTCCCGCCGGAGCAGCTGGAAACCTACGAGCAGATGTACTCGCGCCCGCTGGTTGCTGACGGCGAAGATGCCGGGTTCCAGGAGTCGCGGGCGGGCATGGCCGGGTTCTACATTCGCAATAATGTGGGCATTGCGCTGGAATGTTTTGCGCGGGGGTTTCTGTTCGGTGTGCTGACGGTCTATACCCTGCTGCAGAACGGGATCATCATCGGCGCGACGACGGGTTACCTGCTGGCGCTGGGCCATGGCGAGCGTTTTCTCGGCTTTGTGGTATCGCATGGTTCCTTTGAGCTGACGGCCATCTGCATTGCGGGCGGTGCGGGGCTGCTGCTGGGCGATTCGCTGATTCATCCCGCCGGCCGGACCCGGCTCGAATCGCTCCGACACCGCGGGCTGGAAGCGGTGCAGCTGGCCGTCGGAGCAGCCGCGCTGCTGGTCGTGGCCGCGCTGATCGAGGCGTTCTGGTCTCCGGCTCCCATTTCTCAGGTGGTGAAGTATTCGGGGGCCGGGGTGCTGTGGGTGGTGATTGCCCTGTACCTCGGCCTCGCAGGAGCTGGAGCTGGCCATGCGGATTGAACAGTTACGAATACTGCTTTCGCCCCGAACGGTAGCCAGCTGCCTCGATCTGGCGTTCCTGTTCTACGGGAGGCACCTGCGGCAGATGCTGGGCTTATGGGCTGCGGTGGCCGTTCCGGTGGGGCTGGCCGTCTGGCTGCTGACTACCAGAGCAGAGATTACGGTCTTCGGCATCTCGGTTCTGCTGTTGCTGGCCACCATGCCGCTGGGCACGCTGACGGCGTTGTGGTCCATTCCCGCGGTGTTTGGCGAACCATTCAGCCTGGAGACGCTGAACCGGCAGGTCCGCCTGCATTGCCCGGTGCTGCTGCTGCAGGGATTACTGCAGCGGGCCGTGGTGGGGCTGGGCCTTGTGCTGCTGGTTCTGCCGGGAATGTGGCTGGCCGTGCGGTTTGGTTTTCTGGTGGAGAAACGGTGCCTGGTCCGGCTGGGGCGTTATCTGCATCATCAGCAGGCCGACGACATGATTCGCGCAGGGACGGTCGATCTGATGGTGCGGTCCTTCTGGATTTCGGCCTTCTGCGGAATGCTGACAGTCGTGGTTTCGCTCACGGTTGATGTGCTGCTGGAAGTGCTGGCAGGCAGTTCCGTTCTGCTGCGGCCCGCGCTGCATGAATCCGGAATTCTGCTGGATGGCCTTGGCCAGATACTGTACGACGATCCTGCGGCGCTCACGCTGGTCTCTGTCTGTTTTCTGCTGGTCTACCCGTTGGGCCGGCTGGCCTGGTTCTTCTGCTATGTGGACCTGCGGGTGCGGCAGGACTGCTGGGACATGGAACTGCGGATGCGGAAGGAAGCCCGCGAACTGCGGCGGCAGGTTGCCCCTGTCAACAGTCATTGATTTCGCAGCGGAACATGCCTCGCGGACGAGGCCGATCAACAGGAAGCCGCTCAGCGAAAGGAGCAGCCGTGAGTTCAGCCGCGGGTTCAGCCGACGATTTTTTCAGCCGCGCGGCGCGATACGTGCTGATCTCGGCGGTCATGCTGCTGTCGGCAGATCTGCTCGTTCCTGCCGACGGCTGCGCCCGGGCCGACGAATACATCCGGACGGAAGCTGCCCGTATTCTCACCTCGCGGGAGTTTCGAAATTTTCCCCGCCTGCATCCGCGCGACCCGCTGGCGGGCCGGGAGTTCAGAAATCACCGGTCGCCGGATGCGGGAGGGGAAGCAGAGTGGGAGGCGGACGATTCAGACACCAGTTCGAAGTCTTCCACCGGGCGGGACAGGCAGGGCAATGCAGACCCTGCGGCGAATTCCGGAGGAGGAGCCGGGGATTCGGGCTCGGGGGGCGGTTCTTCGTGGCCCACATTTGACGGGCGGGCCATCTCGGCCATTGCAGCGCTGGCCGGCCCGATTGTCACGATTGCCAGCTGGGTCGTGATCGCCGTGATTGTCCTGCTGATTCTGGTCGCGGTCGTGCAGGCCATTCGAGACCGCCTGCCCGGCAGGACCAGCCCGACAGCCACGACGATGCCGGTGGAAACAGGACACAGTGCTGACAGTGGCTCCTGGCCAGACGGATCCCGAACGGCTGCTGGAGCTGGCCCGCGAACTCGCCGGGCAGGGCCGCTACGGCGAGGCCGTGCATCAGGTGGTGCTGGCCGCTCTCAGTACCACCGAGCGGGCGGGGCTGGTTCGCTTTCGCAGCGGGCTGACACTGCAGGATTATCTGCGGGCACTTGCCAGCAGCAGGCCGGTCGCGTGGAACTCGCTGAAACGGATGGCGCGCGTCTTTGAACCCGTCTTTTTCGGCAACCATGCGGCCAGCCGGGAAATGGTGGAGCAGGTGCTCGAAGATTACACCGAAGGATTCGAGGCCATTGATGCGCCCCACCCGAATTGATGCCCTGTGGCTGCTCGCGCTGCTGGCGCTTGTCTGCGCGCCGTTCTGGGTTCCCCGGCCGGAATCCGGTTATGCGGGCAACTCGCTCTCCGCCGATGCGGGCGGAAAGCTGGCATTCTATCGCCTGCTGGAATCGGCCGCTGGACGGTATTCCGGACAGGTTTTCAGAAATCGCGAGCCGCTGGAACGTCTTCTGGAGGACTGGACCAGCTGGAGCTACGTTTCTCCTGTGCTGTGTCTGCCCGGGACGGCCCGCCTGCCGACGAAGAAGGAATGGAACAGCATTCTGCCCTGGGTGGCTTCCGGTGGGCGACTGGTTCTGGCGGTGCCTGAAGACGCTCCCGAGTTCGCGCAGGCCGGAATTCCCCTGCGGGTGACAGCTGCCACGGGAGTTTCCGTCGGCCCGGCTGAAGCCCGGCAGCGCCTGAAAACCATACTGGAGGAACCGGCGGAACTGCTCTGGATCAGTCGGGGGCAGATCGAGCTGGAGGCCGAGGCCACCGGAACGGAGAAACTGGTTCAGCTCGACGAATCTCTGCAGGCGGTGCGGGTGGCTTATGGTCTGGGCGATGTGACTGTGCTCGCCAGCGATTTTCTGCTGACGAATCAGGCCCTGGCCTTTGGCGATCAGGGGATGGCCGAACTGGCCTGGCTGGTACTGGGAGCGGAAGAATCGTACCGGGATATCGTGGTCGATGAGTCGCTGAACTCGACCGGCGTGCCGCGGGTTGTGGGCCTGCTGCTGGTCGATCCGCTGCGGCCGGTCACATTGCAGCTGCTGCTGGTGGTCCTGATTTTTGCGTGGCGGGGCAGTCGGCGGTCCGGGCCGGCGCTGCCCGCGGCCATTCCGTCCCGGCGAAACATTACCGACCACACGGATGCCGTCGGACAGATGCAGTACCGGACCCGGAACGGAGCCCCCCTGCTGCGGGAGTACCTGCAGCAGCTGCTGACTACCTGGCGGCTGCCTGCCAGCACCGAGGGAGAGTCGCCCGGACTGCATGCCATTGCGGCGCGGGCTGGTGTCTCCGTTGAGTCGCTGCAGGCCGTGCTCACTGCGGCGGAATCCGCCTCCCGTGAAAAATGGCTCAGCCGCCGCAGCGCAGCCGCGCACATTACGGAACTGGCCCGTCTGCGGAGAGCGACCGTCCCCGGCAGAGTCTGACGGTCTGCCACCAGGTCGCACAGATGTTTCGGACGGTGGCCCCGCACATTCCGTTACTCGTACTTCATAACTGGCTGGGCAGCAGCTGCAGTTCCGGCACAACGGCCCGGGGATGCAGCGAAGCCACGAATGCCACGGCTTCCGCCACGTCCTCCGGATCGAGCGACCGGGCGAGGACGTCGGTGGGGGTTGGGACCGGCCGCTGGTGCAGAATTTCCGTATCACACAGTCCGGGGAAAATAACACACGTGCGGATGCCGGCCGACCGTTCCTCGATTCGAGTTCCGTGGGCCAGGCCGGACAGCCCGTGTTTACTCGCCTGATAGGCCACGCCGGAGACATCGGGCATCTGCACGGCTGCGGATGACAGATAGATAATCAGCCCGCCGCCCGCTGCCCGCATTGCCGGCAGCACCGCCCGCGTACACAGGAACGCCCCGGTCAGGTTGGTTTCCAGCAGACGCGACCAGCCTGCGGGACTGAGGACCTCAAGGGATCGCTCCGGCAGGTTGGTACCGGTGGCATACACCACCAGATCGATCCGCCCTTCGCGGCTCAGGACGGATTCCATCAGTGAGGCGACGCTGGCTTCCTCGGTCACATCGGCCGTCTGGACGGCGATCGGGGTTCCGGCGGTCTCCAGTTCCTGCTGCAGCTGTTCCAGCCGGTCACCCCTGCGGGCGGCCGCTGTGACCAGCGCTCCCCGGGCCGCCAGCAGTGCGGCGGTGGCCCGGCCCATCCCGCTGGAGGCACCCACGACGATGGCGACTTTGTTTTTCAGAGATTCTGCCATGGTACTCGTTCACTTTCTGCTGGATACCGGTCGGCGGTGTGGCTTGATCGCTCGGGGCCGGGGAGAATATCTCTCTGGTGGAATGGTGCATCGAGGAGGCGGGCAGGCTGCCAGTGTTTTCCGGCGGCAGGGATTCTGCAACCGGCGGATGCTGGCCAGCCGGAAAGTCACCGCAGTTTGCGGCAAAACACGGGGAATTGCCCGTGGCGGTCCGGCATCACGACAGCTAGACTGGATTTGAGCAGGAAATATAACGGACTGACACTACAGAGTTCGGCCAGGAAGGCAAACGGCGGGAGCCGATACCACAGACATTTGGACGAACGATCGCGGTGACGAGAAGGAGGACAACCTGATGAGGGAAAACACCGTCGGTCGGCCAATGGAAATTCTGCTGGTGGAGGACAGCATCCTTTCGGCCCGTATTACCATCGGCGCATTGCGGGCAGGTTCCGTGCAGCATCGGCTGACGTGGCTGTCGAACGGGAATGAAGCGCTGGAGTTTCTGCACCAGCGGGGCCTGTTCTCCCGGGCACCGCAGCCCGATCTGATTCTGCTGGACCTGGGCCTGCCCGGTTGCGACGGACGGGAACTGCTGCGAGATATTCGCGGCGATGAACGTCTGCGAAATGTGCCCGTGGTGGTGCTGACGGGCTCGACTGACGAAGAGGATCAGGCTGCCAGCGAACAGCTGCAGGTCGAGAAATATCTGATCAAGCCGGTCGATCTTGACAAATTCATGGATGTCGTCCGCGAGCTGAACCGCTTCTGGCAGGAAGACATGATCGTGCCCACGGTCTGACGGCCCGGGAGTTCATCGTCTTTCGCCGTGGTGCTGCAGTGCCCCTGGACTTTGACTGCTTCAGACCCGGATGCGGGTCCAGCGGCCGTAGTGGTACACGGCTGCCAGCAGCACCGCCCGCAGCAGCATATCGGCACACATGCCGGCCCATGCCCCGGTGAGGCCACCGGCATAGTGAATGCCCAGCAGCCAGGCCAGCGGCACGCGGACGCAGAATGTGCCCAGCAGTGTAATCACCAGCGGCAGGCGCGTTTCTCCGGCGCCCCGCAGGCCGATCACATACACGATCGAGATCATCAGCGGGATCTGAAACAGGGCCAGCTGTCGGAACGCGGGAATACCGGCGGCCCGCACTGCG
Source organism: Planctomycetaceae bacterium (assembly GCA_020426545.1). Taxonomy (GTDB): domain Bacteria; phylum Planctomycetota; class Planctomycetia; order Planctomycetales; family Planctomycetaceae; genus JAGQPV01. Next base: position 2,492 of record JAGQPV010000112.1, on the reverse strand, counting down.
GGATCCTCGTGCATCAGCTCGTAGATCGGTCCGGCACCGAACCAGAAGACGGTGGCCACGAGGACGCCCAGCAGGCTGCACTGCAGGACGGCTTCATTGCCGGAACGCACTGCCCGCCCGGGATTGCGGGCCCCCAGCGACTGGCCGATCATCGTGGCGGCCGCCACGCCCCAGGCGGTGGCAGGCAGGTAGCTGATGGCTTCGACCCGCACGCCGATGATATGCGCCGCAAAAATGGCGCTGTTGACGGAGTCTCCGCCGAGGCCGGCAATCACCTTCAGAAACAGAATCTGGCCAATCCACATCACCCCGCCATCGAAGGCCGCCGGGCCACCGATTCGCAGAATGCGGGTGGCCGTTTCGCGGGTGGGCCACAGCAGGCTCCGCTGCAGGCTGAGGCCGCTCAGTCCGCGGGCCAGTCCGGCCAGCATCAGGCCGCCCCCGGCCAGCCGGGCCAGCACGGTTCCGCCAACAATCCCGTCCACGCCCATTGGCTCCAGCAGGGGAATGGTCGAGCCGGAGAATGGCAGGGGGCCGATTCCATACACCAGCGTGCGGGAAGCAACGATGTTGAACAGGTTGACCATCCCCAGGATCATCATCGGCGAACGCATGTCGCCCGCGCCACGGAGCGCGGCAGCCCCGGCCAGGGTAATGCCGGTGACGAGGTGCCCCGCACCGTCCATCCGCAGGTAGCGAATGGCGATGTCTTCCAGCGGTCCCGTCATTCCCAGCGCGGCCGACAGACCGGGCGCGGCCACGAAAATGGCTCCCACCATCAGCACACCGGCAAGGGCCGCCAGGGCCACCGATGTATTCATGATTCGGTTGGCAGCGTCGTGTTCCCCGGCTCCCCAGTGACGGGAAACCAGCGCCGTGGTTCCCGTGGCTACCAGACCGAAAATCATGGAAGCCAGCCAGCCGACATACGCTCCCAGACCAATGGCGGATGTGGCATCCGCACTGATCTGCCCAGCCAGCCAGGTATCGTAAAAACCCACCAGAAACGACAGCAGCTGTTCCAGCAGTACGGGCAGGGCCAGCCACAACACCGTGCGGCGAATCGGCCCGTGCAGCACACTGGGGGCGGGCCTCATTCCCCGGGGAGCAGCCGGCCGGTCCGAAGACTCTGCGGCTGCCGGTTCCGCGGCGGGAGAGTCGTCCGCGGGCTGGGCAGCCTTTCGCTCCGGGGGGAGATCATCCATGAAATGGCCTGTGGTCTGGGCGTCGGCTGGGCGAGGACAGTGGCGGGCAGCAGGTGCATTCATCATACGCGGACGGCGGCGAAAATGCGGCGGGTGCATCTGTCTGCCGGCAGAATCGACAGGATCATTCCCCTTTGCCAGCCTGGGGTTACCTGCTGTGTTGCGGACGCATCGAACGACGGTTATATAAGGCAGGGGGATTCAGCGGTGCAGGCAGTGACCCTGTGGCCAGGCAGTCCGGTTTCTGTCTCCCGGCCAGTGTTCCTCTGGCTGATTCGGGCTGTCGCAGCCTGTGGCGGACTGCTGTAGAACAGGTGAGCTTCCGGGCCATCTTTTCTGTCGAGCGGTTTTTTCTGCACCCCTGACCGCTGCTTCCCGGAAGACATTCAGTTTCAGCAGGTGCCGTTCATCGTCCGGCGGAGTCTATCCGCGAGACGATGCAACCACCGGGGGCAGTTCTGCCCGTTGATCCCGCGATAAGCGCTCACCCGGGACTCTCATACATGCAATCCGATGACGACAGCGGCCATTCCGTGCCGGGGCCTGAAGATCCCGCTTCTTCAGCCAGCAGGCCCGTGCGCCCGGTCGATCCGCACGATACTGTTCCGCCTTCGATGGAAGCGACCCAGCCTGGCGATGTGATTCCGGCGCCGACTTCGTTTGGCGGAATTCTCGCTCGACTGGGGCCGGGACTGATCATTGCCGGCAGCATTGTGGGTTCCGGAGAGCTGATCGCCACCACCAAGACCGGAGCACAGGCCGGAATTTCCCTGTTGTGGCTGATTGTGATCGGTTGCCTGATCAAGGTCTTCGTGCAGATCGAACTGGGCCGGTTCACGATTTCTCACGGGGAAACCACCCTGGCTGCTCTCGACCAGGTACCCGGCCCGCGGCTGCGGGTGAACTGGCTGGTCTGGTTCTGGGTGCTGACAGTCCTCGCCAGCCTGGGCCAGCTGGGCGGTATTGTCGGCGGAGTCGGTCAGGCCATGGCCATTACCTGGCCGGTGACGGGTGATTACCGTGCCGCGATTGAAATGCCTTCCCAGGCCGAACTGCAGCGGTACCTGAACTGGGAAAAACAGATCGATGGCACCGCCGACAACAGCTCGCCGATTTCCGACCGCCAGCGCGAACGGATCGAACGGGGACAGCAGCTGTTTGAGGCCAAACTTGAGTCGCTGGGGGAACGCGGCAGCACGGCACTGGCCCAGGCCCGGAAAGGGACATTCGCCGAAGATCCCTACACCCGGGACGACAAGATCTGGGCGGTGCTGGTCTCGGTGGTCA
>JAGQPV010001128.1 GCA_020426545.1 Planctomycetaceae bacterium | reverse complement strand
GGCCCACCCGGCGGTGGAATCGGTGCGCCCCTTTGGTCACAAGCTCCATCTGCGGCTGCCGGCGCAGGGTCAGGCCGAGATTCTGGCCCGGCTGCCGCGGGCGGCCGGCCAGGCGGGCATCACCATCGAACGGCTGGCAGCTGTGCCGCCGACCCTGGAAGATGCGTTTATCGAGCTACTGGATGAACATGATGGCGCCAGCAATTGAAGTAACCGGTTTAACCAAGAAATTCGGACCGTTTTTTGCCGTCGACGACGTGACGTTCGCCGTCCAGCCCGGTGAGATTGTCGGCTACCTGGGGCCGAACGGCTCCGGCAAGACAACCACGATACGCATGTTGCTGGGGCTGCTGCGGCCGACCTCCGGGAGCGGGCGCGTCCTGGGGCTGGATATCAATGAGGAGGCGGAAAAGCTGCGGCCGCGGGTGGGCTACATGTCGCAAAAGTTCGCCCTGTATGACGAGTTGACGGTGGCGGAAAACATGGAGTTTTACGCTGGCATGTACGGGGTGAACCGGCCGGATCAGCGCATCAGCGAACTCCTGGAACGACTTAACCTGAGCCAACAGCGACGCGAGCGGGTCGCAGCGTTGCCCACGGGCTGGCGGCAGCGGGTGGCGTT
>JAGQPV010001127.1 GCA_020426545.1 Planctomycetaceae bacterium | reverse complement strand
CGTTCGACGAGATAGGCCATCTGCTGCTGCCATGACGAACGTTGTTCGGCGGCAACGGCATATGCCGCCTGAATCTCCAGCGGGAATTTGTCGACCGTTTGATCGGCCTTGCGCTGCATGTACGGTTGTTGGATCGCGTCGATTTGTTCGCGAATTTCGCGCGTAGCGTCGAGCCAGATCTGTTGTTGACGTTCGAATTCTACTCGTTGCGATCGAGTCGTGAGAACTTGATCATCGCGCCATAGTAGTGGTTCGAAGAAAGCTCGCAAGCGATAGTAGTCGCGACGCAAGATGGGGTCGAACTTGTGGTCGTGGCAGCGGGCACATGCCATCCCCATGCCGAGGAACACATCCCCGGTAACGTCGGTGATCTCATCGACGATATCCTTCCAATGTTGTTTTGCGTTGCGTTGGTTGTATTCGTAGATTCCCAAGCGGAGAAAACCAACTGCGGCCAGGTTGCCGGCCGAATCGCTGCTCAGTTGATCGCCGGCCAGTTGCTGTCGCACGAAATCGGCATAGGAAACATCCTCGTTAAATGCCCGCACGACGTAGTCTCGGTATTGCCAGGCGTGGGGGCGATAGTCGTCGGCCTTCCAGCCATCGGATTCGGCATAGCGAACGA
>JAGQPV010001126.1 GCA_020426545.1 Planctomycetaceae bacterium | reverse complement strand
AATCGTTGCAGGCTCTCCTCGATGAGCAGCAACCGGTCATCGGCCGACATGTCCGGCGCGTCGAGCGGCATCGGCCGCGGGGACGCATCGGCGCCGCCATGTTTCACGGTCGCTTTCTGGCGCGCGCGATCCATCAGGATCCGCCGCATCGTCAGGGCCGCGGCGTTGAAGAAATGCTCACGGCTTTCCCAACTGCGGTTCATTTTCCCGCCGAGGCGGATCCACGCCTCGTGCACCAAGGCGGTCGGCTGCAGCGTCATGGCGCGCGACGCGTTCAGGATGCGCGACGCGGCGAGCCGCCGGAGTTCGTCATACACCAGCGGCAGCAACTCCTCCGATGTCATGCCGTCCAGACCAGCCGGGCGGTTTGGCATTGGCTCTTCCATGGGCGACCGAGCCTAAATAGGCGCCATCGCCGATCAAGGGAGAATGCCCCGCGTTTCCCGCCGCGCCGGTCCACCGGCGGGGAAAATTTTGCTCCCGTCGTGTCCGGAATCCGCCGAAAATCCCGTAATCTACTTCGAGCGAACCGCTGACGCGCCGGCGTGGCGGCTCGTTCGAAACCCGATTTCCCTGAAACCCAATCGAATGAGTTCCTTTTTGTTCCGTCATCTGCCGCTGCCGGT
>JAGQPV010001125.1 GCA_020426545.1 Planctomycetaceae bacterium | reverse complement strand
GCGCAGACGTTCGTCGCAGCCGGCGCCAAGCAGGAGCACGCCGACCTGGTCGCGACCTCGCTCGTCAACACCAACTTGACCGGTCACGATTCCCACGGCGTGGTGCGCGTGCCCCAATATCTCATGCTCATCCAAAACGGCGACCTGGACCCCAAAGCCGATCCGGCGATCGAGCATGAAACGCCGGTGACGGCGCGCGTCGACGGTCATTGGACGCTGGGTCAAGTGACGGCGAACTTCGGCATGCGCACGGCCATCGCCAAGGCGCAGGAGCACGGCATGGCCACGGTGGCGCTGATCAACTGCGGCCACGTGGGCCGGCTGGGCGAATGGACGCTTATGGCCGCGGACGCAGGGCTGATCGGACTTGGCTTCTGCAACGGCGGCGGGCGCGGCGGCCTGGTGACGCCCCACGGCGGCGCGGCGCGACGCCTGGGCACCGATCCCATCTCCGCCTCATTCCCGCTGGCCGACCGGCCGTCGATCATGGTGGATTTCGCCACCAGCGCCGTGGCCGAGGGCAAGATTCGCGTGGCGCGCAACGCGGGCAAGCAGGTCGCGCCGGGGCTCATTTTGGACGCCAACGGCCTGCCCAGCATCGAACCGGACGACCTCTACGCGGGCGG
>JAGQPV010001124.1 GCA_020426545.1 Planctomycetaceae bacterium | reverse complement strand
CTCGACCTGCCGAATGGAGTCGATGACAGCCGTTTTGCGACTCGTCGTTCTGCCCTCGAAGCCGTCAACGCTTACTTCCAGCAGCGTGAGAAGAGCGACCAGATTACGGCCATGGATTCGTTCTACGACTCCGCCTACAACCTGATCAGTGCTCCAGAAGCCCGTGCTGCCTTCGATCTGGAGAAGGAAGACGCCAAGCTTCGCGATGAATACGGTCGCAACACCGCCGGTGCCCGCATGATTCTGGCCCGTCGTCTGGTAGAAGCCGGAACGCGACTGGTCAATCTGACCTATGGCGGCTGGGACATGCACGACAACATCGTGAATGGCTTTAACCGCCAGATGCCTGAGTTCGATCAGGCTTACGCTCGGCTGATTCGCGATCTCGAAGAGCGTGGACTGCTCGACGAAACCATCGTGATGGTCTCCTCCGAGTTTGGTCGTACTCCCAAGATCAACGGCACTGCAGGCCGCGACCACTGGCCAAAGGTGTTCAGCGTCGTTTTGGCTGGCGGTGGATTCAAGAAGGGCTCGGTCTACGGCAAGTCCAACGCTACCGCGAGCGAGCCTGAAGAGGATGCCGTCGGTGTGGAAGACCTGTTCACAACCGTCTATCACGCACTGGG
>JAGQPV010001123.1 GCA_020426545.1 Planctomycetaceae bacterium | reverse complement strand
AATGAGCCGACAGAAGAGGGAGTCCTCGGCGCTGAAAAGATCTTAAAAATCGTCTCACAACTCTCGCGGGAAGATGTTTGTATCGTGCTCCTCTCGGGCGGAGGAAGTGCGTTACTGCCGGCACCTGTTGGGGGCGTATCGCTCAGCGACAAGCAAGTCGTCACACGGGGACTGATGCAGGCAGGGGCATCGATCGACGAATTAAACTGCGTCCGTAAGCACCTCTCGCGTATCAAAGGAGGACGACTGGCTCAGGCTTGCACTGCCGGGACGATAATCACGCTCATCATCTCAGACGTGATCGGCGATCCGCTGGATGTGATTGCGTCTGGCCCAACTGTCGCTGATTCCACGACCGCTGCCGATGCACTGGCAGTCCTGCAGAAGTTCGTACCAAGTATGCCGGACGTTCCCGCGAACATCTTCGAACATCTGAAGGAAGCGGCACAAAACGAAGACGTTTCCGATCAGCCCATTCAGTCTTCGGTCCGGAATGTAATCATCGGCAACATCGACGTTGCCATATCTGCTGCCGCACACGAGGCCGCACAACGGGGGTATGACGTCGAATCACTGGGAGGAAAGAATGCAGGGATCGCCCGTGAAGTGGGCATGGACCTTGCAGAG
>JAGQPV010001122.1 GCA_020426545.1 Planctomycetaceae bacterium | reverse complement strand
GGAGGCGACTTCACCACAGCCGGCGGCGTCGCAGCCAACTACATCGCCCGCTGGGACGGATCGACTTCGTCATGGCACCCCCTGGGCAATGGGATGGGAGGAGAATACCCGTATGTCTACGCCCTGGCAGTTGGACCGGATGGCTCGCTCTACGCCGGGGGCACCTTCACCACAGCCGGCGGCATAGCAGCCAATTACATAGCCCGCTGGGACACGGCAACTTCGTCGTGGCATCCCCTGGGCAACGGGATGGGAGGAGGTTACGGTTACCCGTACGTCTACGCCTTGGCGATTGGACCGGATGGCTCGCTCTACGCCGGGGGCGGCTTCACCACAGCCGGCGAGGTCACAGCCAACTACATCGCCCGCTGGGACGGATCGACTTCGTCATGGCACCCCCTGGGCAGCGGGATGAATGGTTGGGTCCTTGCTCTGGCGTTTGGGCCGGATGACTCGGTCTATGCAGGGGGCGACTTCTACGCAGCCGGTGGCGTTTGGGCCAACAACATCGCCCGCTGGGATGGCACCCAGTGGCACGATGTGGGTGGCGGGTTATCGGGAGAGACTTACGCGTTTGTCGACTCCCTCGCAGCTGGCCCAGATGGCTCAATTTACGCCGGTGGCCACTTCA
>JAGQPV010001121.1 GCA_020426545.1 Planctomycetaceae bacterium | reverse complement strand
CCAGAGTTGCGCCCGATGAGGGGTACGAACTCCGGGATGTGATGGGCGGGGACCTCCGACGCGAGATCCGCGTGCTGGATCACGGCTTCGTAGCACTGGTCGATGCGATGCCGAGGATGGTGGCGGTCGAGCCTGCGAGCGAGGACGCGCCGACGGCGGACGGCGCGATCGTGCAGGCGGCGCGGGTGTCGTACGGCGTTGGGACGAAAAAAGTGAGCGAGGACCGGGGGTTGATCCGGTACCTGATGCGTCACCGCCACACGACGCCGTTCGAGATGGTGGAGTTCAAGTTCCACTGCTCGATGCCGATCTTCATCGCGCGGCAGTGGATTCGCCACCGCACGGCGAATGTGAATGAGTACTCGGGGCGGTATTCGATCATGCCGGACCGGTTCTATCACCCGACGGTCGATGCGGTGCGGAAGCAGTCGAAGATGAATCGCCAGGGCGGGGAGGAGGCGATCGACGCGGCGACGGCGCAGCAGTTCCTCGACTATCTCTCGCGGGCCGAGGAGCATTACAAGGAGTATCTCTCGCTCACGGAGCAGGGCGTGACGCGCGAGCTGGCCCGGGCGGGGCTGCCCGTGAATCTGTACACGGAGTGGTACTGGAAGTGCGATCTGCACAACATAC
>JAGQPV010001120.1 GCA_020426545.1 Planctomycetaceae bacterium | reverse complement strand
ATCCAGCCTGCTGAAGCCAAAAACAACCGAATTTGTGGGGTTGCCCCATCGACGTGGAGATCTGCGAAAACCGGGGCAATTCGGTCCAATCTGCCGGATGAGTCGTTTCCGACACCAGATCCCCCTGTGACACCGTCGCGTTTTTCGGGTTCGCGAGCCGGCGAGTAGATCACAGGAAATTCGGGCGGTAGTATCTCCCGCTTCCACTTTTTGCGTTGAAGCCGCAGCAACAAGGAATCTCACCGTGGCCAGCTCTGAAGAAAAGCTCATTTCCGTCGCCCGTGACGCCGTCAGTCAGTGCAACTGGGTTGTCGGGGAATGCGCAACTCAGTGGACTCAAAAGTATGCTCGCGGACGCACCGATAACGACTTTGGCCAGATGGTGGGGCTCAGCGGCGATCAGATTTATCAACGCCGCCGAGTATGGGTTCAGTTTGGCGAAATGCACAAACAGTTCCCCAATCTGAAATGGTCGTTCTTCTATGTCGCTCTGAACTGGGACGATGCGGAAGAATGCCTGAGCTGGGCAAATGACACGTCTGCAACCGTCGCGGAGATGCGGGCGTGGCGTCGCGCTCGCCTGGGTGGAGACCTTAACTCCGAACCGGATGACTTAAACTATTCCGAATGGGCGGC
>JAGQPV010001119.1 GCA_020426545.1 Planctomycetaceae bacterium | reverse complement strand
AGGGAAAGTGTCAAGTTGCCGTTGCCATACAGCCGGCGCGTGGAATACTCAGAGATCCCACATTAGTTTGCGAGCGAGCTCGGGTCCCTGGGTGGAAATCAGGATTGGAGCGGATTGACCGCTTATGGCGAGTGCGGGTCGATCCACAGCTGAGGAAACGGCTCGGGCGCGTTCTTGGTTCCGACGCAGATACAAATCAGGAGGGCTCAACCATATTGGCTTGCGGCCCATCGGTCGCCCCGTCGAGCGTGGTGGCGAGTTCGTGTTCCCTGAGGCTCAGGCCGGGCCGGGTGTAGATGTCGCCGAACGGAAATTCGATCAGCAGCCGGGCGAAATCGGGGGATATGTCGGCCAGCGCGTCCATCACGTTCTGGCCGTCTACCGGCTGTTCCCTTTATCTGCACGCTCGACCGCTGGACGCCGGTTCGGTAGCCCAGAGTGTCGTCAGAGCCGGTATGCAGAATCTCAAGCCGGCTCTCGCTGCCCTGCTTGAATGATGCCGCGACTTTTTCGTTGCCGGCATTGACAGCGTCCGCACCCGAAACCATAGCGCCGTCGGGCGGAAATATGGTTGCCGGATCATCATCGACCGACATGTTAGGTAGAGGTTCGACATCGTCGTCGACAAAGGCCGACGAT